>JAUNIP010000005.1 GCA_030523425.1 Coriobacteriia bacterium | reverse complement strand
GAAAGGTGAAAAGCACCCCGAGAGGGGAGTGAAACAGTACCTGAAACCGTGCGCCCACAAGCAGTCGGAGCACCCATGCGGTGTGACGGCGTGCCTTTTGTAGAATGAGCCAGCGAGTTGCGGTGCGCGGCGAGGCTAAGCCTCCAAGCGAGCCGAAGCGAAAGCGAGTCTTTAAGACGGCGACAATGAGTCGCGCGCCGCAGACGCGAAGCCGGGTGAGCTATCCATGGGCAGGCTGAGGCGGGGGTAAGACCCCGTGGAGGGCCGAACCCACCTGGGTTGAAAACCGGGGGGATGACCCGTGGATAGGGGTGAAAGGCCAATCAAACCCGGAGATATCTCGTTCTCCCCGAAATAGCTTTAGGGCTAGCCTCGGGCGCTCTCCCGCGGCGGTAGAGCACTGGATGTTCGAGGGGGCCTCACCGCCTACCGACAACAACCAAACTCCGAATGCCGCGGGACCGTGAGCCCGGGAGTCAGAGCATGTGGGCTAAGCTGTGTGCTCGAGAGGGAAACAGCCCAGACCGCCCGCTAAGGCCCCCAATTCCGCGTTAAGTGGCAAAGGATGTGCGTCTGCCCAGACAACCAGGATGTTGGCTTAGAAGCAGCCATGCATTCAAAGAGTGCGTAACAGCTCACTGGTCGAGTGGACATGCGCCGACAATTCACGGGGCTCAAGCGCGGAGCCGAAGCGGCGGACTGAACAGTCAGTGGTAGGGGAGCTTCCCGCGGGGGGAGAAGCGGGCCGGGCGACGGCCCGTGGACCGCGCGGGAGTGAGAATGCTGGCATGAGTAACGAGAGCAGGGCGGGAAACCCTGCCGCCGTGAGCCCAAGGTTTCCTGGGGAAGGCTAATCCCCCCAGGGTCAGTCGGGAGCTAAGCCGAGGCCGGCAGGCGTAGGCGATGCACAACGGGTCGACATTCCCGTACCCCCGCGGGCGCGTTTGCACGATGGGGCGACGGAGAGGGGTAGCCGGGCGGGGTTCTGGACGTCCCCGTGAAAGGGTGTAGGGCGCCATCGCATGGAAATCAGCGACGGCACGTGCCTGAGACCCGAGACGAAGCCGCCATAGGCGAAGCCGGTGAGCCCATGCTTCCGAGAAAAACCTCTAAGGAGGGCCCGCGGGGCCCGTACCAAAACCGACACAGGTGGGCGGGTAGAGAATACCGAGGCGATCGGGAGAACCATGGTTAAGGAACTCGGCACAATGACCCCGTAACTTCGGGAGAAGGGGTGCCCCTGGGCGTGGAGGGACTAGCTCCCCGAGCGCGCGGGGGCCGCAGCGAAACGGCCCAAGCGACTGTTTACCAAAAACACAGGACTCTGCCAAGCCGCAAGGCGAAGTATAGGGTCTGACGCCTGCCCGGTGCCGGAAGGTTACGCGGAGGAGTCAGCCGATGAGGCGAAGCCCCGAAGCCAAGCCCCGGTAAACGGCGGCCGTAACTATAACGGTCCTAAGGTAGCGAAATTCCTTGTCGGGTAAGTTCCGACCTGCACGAATGGCGTAACGACTTGGGCGCTGTCTCAACCATGGACCCGGTGAAATTGCACTATTCGTGAAGATGCGAATTACCCGCGGAAGGACGGAAAGACCCCGTGAACCTTTACTGCAGCTTGACATTGATTGTTGATTTAATATGTAGAGGATAGGCAGGAGGCTTTGAAGCCGGTGCGCCAGTGCTGGTGGAGCCACCCTTGGAATACTGCCCTTGTTACTTTAGCAATCTAACGTGTGGCCGTAATCCGGCATGCGGACCGTGTCAGGTGGGTAGTTTGACTGGGGCGGTCGCCTCCTAAAATGTAACGGAGGCGCGCGATAGGTCCGCTCAGAACGGTTGGCAATCGTTCGTAGAGTGCAAGAGTATAAGCGGGCTTGACTGCGAGACTGACAAGTCGAGCAGATACGAAAGTAGGTTCTAGTGATCCGGCGGCTCAGAGTGGAATGGCCGTCGCTCAACGGATAAAAGGTACTCCGGGGATAACAGGCTGATCTTGCCCAAGAGTCCACATCGACGGCAAGGTTTGGCACCTCGATGTCGGCTCATCGCATCCTGGGGCTGAAGTCGGTCCCAAGGGTATGGCTGTTCGCCATTCAAAGCGGTACGCGAGCTGGGTTCAGAACGTCGTGAGACAGTTCGGTCCCTATCCTCCGCGGGCGCAGGAGAGTTGAGGGGATCTGCCCCTAGTACGAGAGGACCGGGGTGGACGGACCTCTGGTGACGCGGTTGTCGGCCAACGGCACCGCCGCCTAGCTACGTCCGGAACGGATAACCGCTGAAGGCATCTAAGCGGGAAGCCGGCCCCAAGATGAGCTCTCCTTCTGGTAAGGCCCCTGGTAGACCACCAGGTTGATAGGCCGCAGCTGCAAGGCGTGCGAGCGCCTCAGGCGAGCGGTACTAATCGGCCGAGCTCTTCACTCCGCACCCGAAGGAAGGGTGTCCGGAGCGATCGGGATTGCCTCGCTATGCGGTCGCCAGGGTGGCGGCGCGCCGCATCCGGCCCCTGGCTTGCGGGAGAGCCCCGCATGAGCGCGACCACGGAGGCAGGGATCACCCGATTCCATTCCGAACTCGGCAGTTAAGCCTGCCATCGCCGAAAGTACTGCGGTGCAGTCCGTGGGAGGATAGGACGTCGTGCTCATGCGGGGCTCTTCCTTTGCGCGGACGGCGCGCCCCAACCGCCAAAGGCTCCCCGCGGGGGATGGCGGATTCCTTTCGGGCGTCTCTGATAGCAACCAATGCTGCGCGAAGCGCAGCGGAATTAATAATGCATGAGGCAGTGGAGCGCACGAAAGCCCCGCTCAGCGGGGCTTGAGCAGCGGAACGGGTCGCCCGAAAGGCATCCGCCATCGCCCGCCGAGAGGACTTTGGAGCAGCGCCCGCTGACGATGGCCTGGTACACAACATTCTGGGACGCTATCAAAGCCCGCGGTTCGAGAAGCGATGTGCCGAAACGAACCCCTGCTTCTCTGATGTGAAAATGTGGCATTTGCAGGCCAATTTGTCATGAAAACGCAGTACTTCGTAGAGGACGTGGTCCACTTTGGCGGCTTCCAGCAAATCAGAGGCCAGCTTTTCCGAATACGGCTCAAACCCGGCATTCGCAGAGCCGGAGGAGCCGCGCTTTAGCAGGAAGAGTTGACCGTTTTCACGAATCCAGCATTTTGCAAAGGAACCTGAAGTGGCAAACTCTGGCGACGTGGGTGAATTCTGGCGCCCATACACGCCTGTGCCATCAAAGGCAATATGGGCGATGACGTCGTCGAAGGGGTTGCGGTAGAGGGAAAATCGTTCCATTTCAACAGCGCCGACTATGTGAGGCGAAAAGGGGGCGGAATGAAAAGGGGGATACTGTTAAATCCGCGTCAACCTGCCTGCGGAATGGCGGGTTGCGGGGTGTTGTGGGGGTATAATGGCAGGGTAGGTAATGGAAATCATTTTGCACGAACGGGAAGGCGCAACGTGAGCGAGCAAGAAATAAACGACGTGGACATCGATGAAAAAAGCCTAGACGAACTGGCGCAGGACTTGTCGTCAAGTTCCCGAAGAGACCGGCAGCATGCGGCGGCGGCTATTGCCCGCATTTCTAAGACGGATCCCGAAAGCCTTGTCCCTTATGGCAAAGACATTCTGGATGCCTTAAACCGCAAGGAAGCGCGCACCCGGTGGGAATGCCTGGATGCGCTTACCAACTTGGTAGACGTCGATTCCAAGCTGTGCGACAAGGCCATCAACGATGCGGAACCTTCGCTGTTCGATGAAAGCAACGGCCCGGCCCGCTTGGCTGCCATGCGTTTCTTCTGCCGCTTGGGCGCTACTACCGAAAAGCGTTCGGCGAAGGTGTGGCCGCTGATTAACGAAGCCATCCAGTGCTATCACGGAGACGTGGAGTTCCAGGACATGCTGGTGGCGGTGATTGATTTTTCCGCCGGCACGTTGGATGCCGAAGTGAAAGCGGGCCTGGCGGAGCGTATGAGCTTCGACGCCGTCAATGGCAAGGGCTTGCTGCAGAAGCGCGCCGTCCAGATCGTCGAAAATGTTTCCGCGTAGAATGCCTGGTTAGGAGTTTTTATGGCAAGTCATGTGGTAACGCTTATCCCCGGCGACGGCATTGGCACCGAAACGTCTGCTGCTATGCAGCGCGTGGTGGAAGCCACCGGGGTTGACATTCAGTGGGACGTGGCCCAAGCCGGCGCCGCGTGCATCGAACAATACGGCACCCCGCTGCCTGATCCCACCATCGAAGCGGTCAAGCGCAACAAAGTTGCCATCAAAGGGCCCATCACCACGCCGGTGGGTTCGGGCTTTCGCAGCGTGAATGTGGCGCTGCGCAAGATGTTCAACCTGTATGTGTGCCTGCGCCCTGTCATTTCCATCCCCGGTGCGGGCGGGCGCTACGAAGACGTTGACATCGTCATCGTGCGCGAAAACTCCGAAGATCTGTATGCCGGCATCGAATTCGAGCAGGGAAGCGAAGCGGCTGGGCGCTTGATAGACTTCTGCGAAGCGGAAGGCGCGGGCACCATCCGCCCTGATTCGGGCATTTCCATCAAGCCCATTTCCGTCACAGCTTCGCAAGATATTGTGCGCTATGCGTTTGATTACGCCGTAAAGCACGGGCGCAAGAAGGTGACGGCCTGCCACAAGGCCAACATCATGAAGTACTCCGACGGCCTGTTCTTGCGCACGGCTCGCGAAGTGGCGCAAGAATACGCCGGCAAGGTGGAATTCAACGACAACATCATCGACGCGTTCTGCATGAACCTGGTCACCGACCCGTCGTGGTTCGATGTGATTGTGTTCCCCAACCTGTACGGCGACATTGCCAGCGACCTTTCGGCTGGCCTGTGCGGCGGTTTGGGCATAGCGCCGGGCGCCAACATAGGCAAGGAATATGCCATCTTCGAAGCGGTGCACGGTTCGGCTCCCGACATTGCGGGGCAAGATTTGGCCAATCCCACGGCCGAAATTCTTTCTGCGGCCATGATGTTGGATCACTTGGGCGAACTGGAGAGCGCCGAAGCCATCCGTCAGGCCGTCCGCAACGTGTACGCCAAGGGCGAAACGCTGACAAACGACATCCGTCGCACCACGCGCTCCGAAAAGCCGGGGTGTTCCTGCACGGAATTCACTAACGCGCTGGTGGCCGAAATAGGCCGTCTGTAAGAACTGAAAAACAACGGGGTGGCGCCAAGCGCCGGGGGGTTCTCATGAGAGAAGGAAACACCTATGCCAGCACGCTGGCAGTGAACGAAACGGAATACACGTACTATCCGGTGGCGCAGGTGCCGGGCGCCGAAAAGCTGCCGCTTTCGCTGCGGGTGCTGCTGGAAAACATTTTGCGCAACGCGCGCACCAACGAAGAAGCGGCTGCCATGGCTGCCCGCGTGATAGAAGCGGGCACGGCTGGCCAAGTGGGCGAAGAAGTGGAATTCTGCCCTGCACGCGTGCTGTTCCAGGACTTCACGGGCGTGCCGGTGTTTGTGGACTTTGCCGTCATGCGCGAAGCGTGCAAGAACCTGGGCGGCAACCCTGCGAAAATCAACCCGCAGGTGCCCTGCGACTTGGTGATTGACCATTCGGTGATAGCCGACGAATTCGGCTGCGAAGGCGCGCTGAAGGCTAACATGGCCCTGGAGTTCGCGCGCAACAAGGAACGCTACGAATTCCTGAAGTGGTCGCAAGATTCCTTTGACAATGTGCGCATTGTGCCGCCGGGCAGGGGCATCTGCCACCAGCTGAACATCGAACGGTTCGCCCACGTGGCCATGACGTCCGACCACGCGGGGGCAACGCCTGCGGGAGCCCAGCCGGAAGTGTATTTCGACACGCTGGTGGGCACCGACAGTCACACGCCTACGGCCAATGGCATTGGCGTGCTGGGTTGGGGCGTGGGCGGCATCGAAGCTGAAGCGGCCGCGTTAGGCCAGCCCATTACCACGCTGGTGCCGAAGGTGTACGGCGTGCATCTGACGGGCGCCCCCGCGCCGGGCGTCACCGGCATGGACGTGGCGCTCACCTTCGCGCAGATGCTGCGTGCCAAAGGTGTGGTGGGCTGTTTTGTGGAATGCTTCGGCGAAGGTGTGGCCAGCCTTTCGGCCACGCAGCGCGCCTGCATTTCCAACATGACGCCGGAATACGGATGCACCTGCACGTTGTTCCCGGTAGACGAAAAGACCTTAAGCTACCTGCAGCTTACCGGCCGCAGCGCCGAAGACGTGGCGCTGGTGGAAGCTTATGCCAAGGCCCAGGGCACCTGGGGTGCCGCCGACGCGGGTGAGCGGGTGTATGCCGAGGTGCTGCAGCTTGACCTTTCCCAGGTGCAGCGAAGCTTGGCGGGCCCTAGCCGTCCGCATGAACGCCTGGAAGCAGCTACGGCCCAAAAACAGTTCCGCGCCATCTGCCAACAGCGCGGGGCGGACTTCGCGAAAAGCGCCACGGTGGAGCTACAAGGCGAAACCCATCAGCTTACCCACGGCGCCTTGGCCATTGCCGCGGTGACAAGCTGCACCACCGCCACCGACCCCGCCATGATGTTGGCGGCGGGCTTGCTGGCGCGCAATGCCGCGCAGGCGGGCTTGCAGTCCAAGCCGTGGGTGAAAACCATTTTGGCCCCCGGCAGCCACGCCACCGAATTGCTGCTAGACCGCGCAGGGCTTATGCCGGGCTTGCAAACCTTGGGCTTTGCCACCTGCGGCTTTGGATGCATGAGCTGCATTGGCAATTCGGGCCCTGTGCTAGATGCCATGCATGCGGTGTGTTCGGATATCGAATTGGCCAGCGTGCTTTCCGGCAACCGCAACTTCGAAGGCCGCATTTCGCCCGACGTTTCCCAGAATTACCTGTGCGCGCCTGCACTGGTGGTGGCCTATGCGCTGGCGGGCACCATGGATTTTGACTTCGAAACGCAGCCGCTGGGCACCAACGCGCAAGGTGAAAACGTGTTTCTGCGCGACATTTGGCCTGATGACGAGGAGATTGCCCGCATGGTGGGCACGCTGGTGACCGCCGATCTGTATGAAGAAGGCACGCGCGGTCTGTATGACGGCGACGAAGCGTGGCAGGCCTTAGGCGGCGCGAAGGGCGACTTGTTCGCCTGGGACGAACAGTCCACCTACGTGCGCCGGGCGCCCTACTTCGACGGCATGACGCTGACGCCGGAAGTGCCTAAGCCCATCACAAACGCCTATGCGTTGGCGCGCCTGGGCGACTTCATCACCACCGACCACATTTCCCCGGCGGGTGCCATAGCGTCGGACATGCCCGCTGCTGCGTATCTGGAACAGCATGGCGTGGCGCCGGCGGATTTCAATACCTATGGCAGCCGCCGAGGCAACCACGAAGTGATGATGCGTGGCACCTTCGCCAACGTGAAACTTACGAACCAGCTGGCCGAAGGCAAGGTGGGCGGATGGTCGAAAGACCTGATGACAGGAGAAGTGGTGCCGCTGTTCAACGTCGCTGAGCACTACCAGCAGGAAGGCATTTCCAGCGTGGTGGTGGCTGGAAAGATGTATGGCAGCGGATCGTCGCGGGACTGGGCTGCCAAGGGCCCGTACTTGCTGGGCGTTCGTGCGGCCTTCGCGGAAAGCTTTGAGCGCATCCACCGCTCCAACCTGATAGGCATGGGCATTTTGCCGCTGCAGTTCAAGGAAGGCGAAAGCGCGCAGCAGTTAGGGCTTGACGGCACCGAGCGCTACACCGTGCAGCCCATAGACTTTTCCCAGGGCCTGCCGCAGCCTGCCGTGGTGCAGGTGCAGGCGGAAAAGCCCGACGGCACGCGTGTTGACTTCGAAGCGGTGGTGCGCGTGGACACGCCCACCGAAGGCGCGTATTACGCGCACGGCGGCATTCTGCAGTATGTGCTGCGCAATCTAATTTAACGCACAGCCTGAAAGCAGCGCACAAGCGGGCGGCGGGGCAATTCCCGCCGCCCGTTTTTGTGCAAGCCGCAAGTGGCAAACGTGCTTTCCGGGCGCTACTTAACCATTGGCTTGCGCGGCGCAATGCGCGCATAGCCCGGGAAAAACGCATCAAAGATTTGGTCGAAGCGTTGCTGGGTGCACGCAAGCGCCTTGTTCCCCGCAGGCGAAAGAAGCGCGAAGCGGGAACGTCGGTCGTTTTCGCTGATGAAATTCACTAGGTAGCCATTGCTGTTCAAGCCTGCTTTGGCCTTGCTCACCAAAGGCTTGGAAAAGCCCAGGGTGCTTTCGATGTCGACGTTGCGAACAAGCTCTTTCGGACGTTCGCCTAAGGCTTTCAAAACAATGAACGGCAAAAGCGCCAAGCGAATGTCTTTCGCAATGGCTTCAAAAGCCGGCTGTGCCAGCAAAACTTGGTGTGCAAAGCGCATCAGTTCGGCCACTTGTGCGTATGTGCCAGGCTGCTGCGGCAGGTTCAGGCTGGCACGAAGGTGGGCACCTGACAGGATGTGCGCGCCGGGCATGCGCACACCCACGGAAGGAATGGTGCCTGAAAGCGGCACGGTTTGCACGCGGGTGGCGCGGGGCAAGGGAAAGCTGCGAGACAGGCGCACGCAGGCCAAGGCCAGCTCCCCGGCCAGGGTATGCCCTTTTTCGGTTAGGCACAACAGCGCGCAACGCTTGTCGTTGGCTGCTACGGTGCGCTGCAGCACCTTTTTGCGCCGAAGTCGTTTCACGCAGCTGGTCAAGGTGTTTTTCGACACGCCAAGCAGGTAGGCATAGTGCGAAAGGTGCTGGTGCGGATGGAGCGCGGCCAGCATCACAAGATGCGCGTCTAACAGGTTCAGCCCGCAGTCCGCTTTGGCCATGCGCTCGGCTTCGCAGGTGAAGCTGTATCCAAACGCCAACCAAGCGTTGCGGTTGGACAGCGGGTAGTATGCGGTGGTGTTCATAAAACCTCCTAAGGGGGGTTAATGGCGCTCGCGCAGCGTTTGCCTTAAGGCCGGCAAAGGGCAAGCTGCAGCGGCGTCATGGCGTACACGAAAAGAAGCGACTAAAACGCGGTAGAAAGGGAGGCCCCGTAAAGGCCGGGCAGGCGTTTGCGCAGTTGTTTCCATCCAACAATCTGTTAAAACCACTAAGAACAGCGCAGACGCGCGTGCCAAGGGAACAGGTTTTGTATAAAATGAAACAGATTATGCAAACGCAAGGATTCGGCGGCCCTCTGCACCGGGAAGGCCGCGGGAGTTCTGTGCTAGAAAGGAATTCTGCATGGCAGATAATTCTGGATTTGACGCTTTGCTTGAGGCTTTGAAGAAATCCGGCATGAACGTGGACAAAGACACGTTTGCCAACGGGGGACAAGAAAACCAACAAAGCTCTTCAACCTCCCAGCCTTCTTCCGAAGAAGAGCAGCCTGAGACTCCATTTTCGGCATTCAAAGGGGGAAAGAAGGGCGGCGGCAAAAAAGGCTCGAAGGGGCCCGACGTTCCGGATTTCGACATAGAGATCCCCTTCAAGGACCGCTTGGAGAACCTGACCCGCGTGGGCAAGATAGTTCTAGCGGTGGTTGCGGTGTTGGTGCTGCTGGTGGCGTATTGGTGGTTCCATCCGCCCATCAACCTGCAAAGCGAAGACACCTGGTTTTTCATCGTGGTTGTGTGCGTGGTGCTGTTCTTGTTCTTAAGCGGCAAGGGTGCCACCGAAGGCTTCAAGTCGCGCAGGGGCAAAAAAGACAAGGCCGATGCCCAAGACACCATGCCGTCCGCAAAGAGTCAATCTGCCAAGACCTATCGCACACTGTCGCTGGTTCCCATTGCGGTGCTGGTGGTGGGTGCTTTGGGCCTGCTGCTTTCGCAGTCGTTCTTCCCGGGCAACGCCGAAAAGTATCCCACCATCTTAAACACCCAAAACCTGGATTTCGCCGAAGACATCCAGGAAGTGGACTACTCCCAGATTCCCGTGATTGACCGCGATACCGCCATTGTGTTAGGCAACAAGGAAATGGGCACCATAGCCGACTACGTTTCCCAGTTTGAAGTGGACGACCTGTACAGCCAGATAAATTACAAGGGCGCACCGGTGCGCGTGAGCCCGCTGAACTACGCCGACCTGTTCAAGTGGCTGACCAACCGCGAAGCGGGCATTCCCGCCTTTGCTGTGGTGAATATGACCACCCAGGACGCCGAAATTGTGCGCTTGCCGGAAGGCCAGGGCGTGAAGTATTCGCAGTCCGAGCCTTTGGCGCGCAATATCGACCGCTACGTGCAGCTGAAATACCCCTTCTATATGTTTGACGAAAAGTCCTTCGAGATTGACGACGACGGCCACCCGTGGTGGATCTGCCCCGTGCAGAAGAAGACCATCGGCCTGTTCGGCGGCGTCACCATAGACCGCGTGGTGCTGTGCGATGCGGTCACGGGCGAATGCCAGGACTTAGCTGTGGCCGAAGCGCCCCAGTGGGTGGACCGCGTGTATCCTTCGGAGCTGCTGATCAAGCAGTACAACTGGTACGGCGCGCTGAACAACGGCTGGATCAATTCGTGGCTGGGGCAGCAAGGCGTGGTGAAGACCACCCCGGGTGTTAGCGGGCAGTTGGGTTATAACTACATTGCCAAGGACGACGACGTGTGGGTGTACACCGGTGTCACGTCCGCCACCTCCGACAGCTCCATCATCGGCTTTGTGCTTATCAACCAGCGCACGCAGGAATCGCATTTCTATTCCATCGCAGGCGCCACGGAAGCTTCTGCCATGGAATCGGCGGAAGGCCAGGTGCAAAACCTGCGCTACACCGCCACCTTCCCCATTCTGATCAACGTGCTAAATCAGCCCACGTACTTCATGGCTTTGAAGGACAACGCGGGCCTGGTGAAGAAATTCGCCATGATTGATATCCAGCGTTACCAGAACGTGGCGGTTGGCGACACGGTGGCGTCGTGCCAGGAACAATACGAGGTGCTGCTGGCCAGCAACGGCGTTATCAACCCTGCTGAAGTGGACAGCTCTTCGATGACCACGGTTTCGGGCGTTATTTCCCGCATGGCCCAGGCGGTCATCGACGGCAATTCGCACTTCTACGTGACGCTTGCCGGTTCGTCTGAGGTGTATGACTTCCCGCTGCCGGCCATGGTGGATATCGTCACGTACAAGGAAGGCGACAGCATTGCGTTCACGTATCTGAAGGGCGAAACCATCAACACGGTGCAGGCCATTTCAGGCGCAGGTGCGACGTCTGCTGCCGACACGAATGCCGCTTCGGCCATGAGCGCGGCTGAAGCGGCCGCGAACGCCACGGCGGATGCGGCCACCAACACCGCCGACAGCACGGCTACGAACACGGCCACCAACACCGCGTAGCGGGGCCAATGGAGAGAAGTAAGGAACTGCAGGCACTATGAACTTGAATATCTTTCTGAAGCGGCTTCCCTTCGCCCTGATTATTTGGGGCATAGGGGCCGTTACGTGCGGTTTTGCCCTGTTGGCGGTGTACAACAGCGCCGCAAACATGTCAGCAACGGTCTTTAATCTGCTGTCAACATATATCCCGTATATTGTTATGACAGTGTGCACCATCGTCACGTTGGTGGGCAGCGACCAAAGCTTTGCCAGCTGGGTATACAGCATTGTGTTTTCGCTGATCATGGCCATTGTGTGCATGGTGGTCATCAACGGATGGCAGTGCGACGAAGCTTTTGCGGCCATACTGTTAGCCAATTCGGAAGACGGCATGATAGTGCAGCCTTTGACAGAACAGCCCATGCGCATGGGCCTGCGCGCGTTGGTGAGCATTATGATTCCGCTGATCGTGGGCATGGTGTGCTCGTGGGCTGTGAAGCGCGGCCGGCCAGAGCCTGCGAAGAAGGGCAAGCAGAGCAAGAAGAACAAGGGCAAGTGACGCCCTGCACGAAGGCGCTACCGCCCTGCAGGGTGTACAGCAAGCATGCGAAGGAGATTCCGTTTTTATGGCACAGCATCTGACGGAAAAGGACGTGCGCCGCATTGCCGAATACGCGCGCATAGGTCTGACCGACGAAGAGTTGGTGCAGATGACGGTGGATTTGAACAACGTCATAGACACCCTAAAGCCCATCACCGAATTCGACTTGGAAGGCGTAGAGCCCACGTTTCATCCCATTGGGGACTTGTCCAACGTGATGCGTGAAGACGTGGAAGTTGCAGGCTTTTCCCAGAAAGTGGCCCTAAGCAACGCGCCCAAACAGATGGATGGCTGCTTTTTGATTCCTTCCATTTTAGGCGAAGGGGGCGACCGCTAATGGCATCCTTTGCAACCATGGATGTGGCCAGCATCCAAGCTGGCCTGAAAGCGGGCGAATTTTCCGCGCGCGAAGTGGCCGAAGACGCCCTTGCCCGGGTGGAAGCGGCAGACAAGCAGGTGCACGCGTTTTTGGAAGTTACGCCGGAATTGGCCTTAGCGGCGGCAGACAAAGTTGACGCTGCCCGCGCGGCCGGCACGCTGGATGCCTGCGGGCCCTTGGCTGGTGTCCCGGTGGCCTTCAAGGACAACATGAACCTGGCGGGCACGCATACCACGTGCGCTTCGCGCATGCTGGAAAACTACGTTTCGCCTTATACCGCCACGTGCGTGCAGCGCGTATTGGACGCCGGTGCTTTGCCGTTAGGCAAGCTGAACATGGACGAATTCGCGTTTGGGTCTTCCACGGAAACGTCAGCCTTTGGGACTACCGGCAATCCGTGGGATTTGTCCCGCGTGCCGGGTGGTTCGTCCGGCGGCAGCGCGGCAGCGGTTGCTGCGGGCATGTGCACCGTCACGCTGGGGTCGGACACCGGCGGTTCCATCCGCCAACCGGGTTGCTTCTGCGGCGTGGTGGCTGTGAAACCCACCTACGGTGTGGTTTCGCGCTACGGCGTGGTGGCTTTCGGCAGTTCGCTTGACCAAGTGGGGCCTTTCGCCCGCACCGTGCGGGACGCCGCGCTTACCATGAATGCCCTGGCAGGGCGCGATCCGCTGGATTGCACCAGCCAACACGTGACCTGCGACTTCACCGCCAACTTGGACAAAGGCGTGGATGGCATGCGTATTGGTGTGGTGCCGGAATTCATGAACGCTCGTGGCCTGCAGCCCGAAGTGAAGGCCAAGATTGAAGAGGTTGTTGCCAAGCTGGAAGGCATGGGTGCCCGTATTGAAGAAGTGGCGCTGCCCAACGTGCATGCCGCCATCAGCGCGTATTACGTGTTGGGCCCCTGCGAAGCTTTCAGCAACTTAGCCCGCTTCGACTCCGTGCGCTATGGGTACTGCGACCCCGGCCACAAAGACCTGGGCGGCCAATATGAAGCCAGCCGTTCGCGGGGCTTTGGGCCCGAAGCGCGCCGGCGCATCATGTTGGGAAGTTACCTGCTTTCCAGCGGTGTGTACGACAAGTACTATTACCCTGCGCAGCAGGTGCGCACGCTTATTACCAGGGATTACGCGCAAGCCTACGAAAAGGTTGATTGCATTTTGGCCCCGGCGGCGCCCCGCACGGCCTTCAAGTTCGGCGAAATTTCCGAACCGGCCGAAATGTACCTTTCGGACATGTACACCATCTCCATCAACATTGCGGGCAACGGCGGCATGAACATGCCGGTGGGGTTGGGAGCGCAATCGGGCTTGCCGGTGGGCGCGCAGCTGATAGGGCCCGCGTTCAAGGACGAAAACATGCTGCGCGTGGCCGCGGCGTTGGAAACCGTATACGGAGCGGCCCCCGTGGCGCCTGATTTCGCCCCCGCAAAGGCAGGTGAGTAGCCATGAAGAAGCTTGAAGAGGTGCTGGAAGACTGGGAAGCCGTTATCGGCTTGGAAATCCACGCGGAGCTGACCACGCTTGAGACCAAGATGTTTTGCGGCTGCAAGCTGGAATTCGGCGCACCGCCTAACACCCACACCTGCCCGGTGTGTTTGGGCCTGCCCGGTGCGTTGCCGGTGCCTAACAAGGCCGCCATCGAAAGCATCGTGCTGGCGGGCTTGGCCACCAACTGCGACATCGAAAAGCATTCCATGTTCTACCGCAAAAACTACATGTATCCGGACATGGCCAAAAACTTCCAGACCACCCAAGGCCCCATTGCGTTTTGCATGCGCGGGCACCTGGACTTAGACGTTGACGGCGCGGCCGCCAAGGAACGCTACCGCTTGGATGACCTGGCCGTAGGCGAAACCGAAGACAACATTACGCGTACCGAAGACGGCTATGTGGCGCACGTGGGCATCACGCGCATCCACATGGAAGAAGACGCCGGCAAGATGGTGCACGTAGGCGGTGGCGAAGGCCGCATTGCCGGTGCCACCCATTCCATGGTGGATTACAACCGCGCGGGCACGCCGCTGATTGAACTGGTGACCGAGCCCGACCTGCGCACGCCCGAAGAGGCGCGCCTGTTCATGCAGAAGCTGCGCCAGATTTATCTGGCCATTGGCATTTCGGATTGCAGCATGGAAGAAGGGTCGCTGCGCTGCGACGGCAACGTTTCGCTGCGCAAGCGCGGGGCCAAAGGCCTTGGCACCAAGACCGAACTGAAGAACATGAATTCTTTCAAGAATCTGCACGACGGCCTGACCTACGAGATTTGCCGCCAGGCCGAAGTGCTAGAAGAAGGCGGCATCATCTATCAGGAAACGCGCCATTGGGACCCTTCCGTCAAGCGCACCATCGTCATGCGCGTGAAGGAAACGGCTGACGACTACCGCTTGTTCCCCGAACCCGACTTAGCGCCGTACGACCTGTCGGATGCCTTCATTGAAGGCGTGCGTGCCAAGCTGCCTGAACTGCCCGACCAAAAAGCCAAGCGCTTCGCGGCTGACTTCGGGCTTTCGGCCTATGACGCTCGCCACTTGGTGGAAAATCTGGACGTGGCCGCATTTTTCGAGGAAGCTATGGCCGCCGCTGGGGCCGATGCGCTTACGCTGGCGAAGCCCATTGCCAACCTGATGATTAATGACGTTTCGGCGTACCTGAACGCCCATGTGGATGAATCTTTGGGCAACCTGGCGCTTACGCCTGCCCGTGCGGTGGAGCTGACGAAGCTGACGGCTGCTGATGCCATCAGTTCCAAGCAGGCCAAGGAAGTGTTCGCTGCCGTGCTGGAAGAAGATAAAGATCCCGGTGTTATTGTGGACGAACGCGGCATGAAGCAGGTTTCCGATACCGGCGCCATCGAAGCGGTGGTTGACCAGGTGATTGCCGCGAACCCCGATGAAGTTGCCCGCTACAAGGAAGGCAACGAAAAGCTGATTGGTTTCTTCGTGGGCCAGTGCATGAAGCAGATGCGCGGCCAAGGCAACCCCAAGGTTATCAACCAGCTGTTGGCAGAAAAACTTTCGCAAGCGTAAGGAGTGTGCGATGCGTGAAGGCAGTGCCCCCAATTTTTGCCCGCCCGTGGAAGAAGGCGTGGTGTTCACGTTCCAAGATGAAAACGGTGACCGCCTTGACCTGGAGTTTCTGGGCTTGATTTTGCACGAAGACCGCCGATACGGGTTCTTCTTCCCGGTGACTGAAGACAATCCGGCGTGCAGTTCCGGCGAAGTGGTGCTGTTGGAGGTCACGGCGCTAGACAAAGACGGGCAACCCGAAGGCTTTGAGCTGGTGACCGACGAAGGCATTGCCGCGGAAGTGTACGAAGACTTCAAGCAGGCCACCAAGGACTTGTACGATTTTGCATAGCCGATTGCGTTCAGGCCGCCTGTTGCCGTTGTGGCTGCGGGCGGCCTTTGCTTTGGGAAGGCGTCCATGATTCACTTCGCGCACACGCGGTTTTCCTACGACGGCACGCGGTTTGCCCTGGAAGAGGTGAACCTGCGGGTGGCCCCCGGGGAATTTGTGTGCGTGCTAGGTGCCAACGGCAGCGGGAAGTCTACGCTTGCCAAGCATGTGAACGCGCTGCTGATTCCTGGCGAAGGCTGCGTGACGGTGGCGGGGTATGACACGCGGGATGCGGGCGCGGTGTACGACGTGCGTTCACGCGTGGCCATGGTGTTTCAGAATCCCGAAGACGCGTTGGTTGCCACCACGGTTGCCGAAGACGTGGCCTTTGGCCCTGCGCAGGTGGGCGTACCGGCTGCGGAACTGGCTAAGCGGGTTGCGCAGAGCTTGCGGGCCGTGGGTCTGGAAGGCTTCGAGCAGCGCGATGTGAACACGCTTTCCGGTGGTCAGCAGCAGCGGGTGGCTTTGGCGGGCGCGTTGGCCATGGCCCCGGAAGTGCTGGTGCTTGACGAAGCCACGGCGTTGCTGGATCCTGCGGGCAGGCAGGCCATCATGCGCGTGGTGCGGGCTTTGCACGGCCAAGGCATGACGGTGGTGTGGATTACGCACTTCATGGAGGAAGCCGTTGAGGCCGACCGGGTGGTGATTCTGGATGCCGGGGCTGTGGCGTGCGAAGGCGCGCCGGAGCAGGTGCTGGAGCGGCGGGACCAGCTGCACGCTTGGGGCTTGAAGCCGCCGCCGGCGGTGCTGCTGTGCGAAGCCTTGCGTGAGCGAGGGCTTGACGTGCGGGATTGCCTGCGCCTGGAAGATGTGGTGCGCCAGCTGCAGGGGCGCGTGGGGGCCGCTAATGAGACAGGGGACGGAGGAGTGCCTTATTTGGCGGCCGATGAGCGCGCCTGGGAAACGCCTTCCGGCAGCGCGCCTTTCGCCGAAGAACCGCTGCTGGAACTGCGCGACGTTAGTTTCTGTTACGGTCCCGACCAACCGCTTGCGCTGCAAGGCGTTAGCTTCCATCTGCGCGCCGGCCAGGTGCTTGGCGTGGCGGGCCCCACGGGCAGTGGGAAATCCACGCTGCTGGGGCACCTGAACGGCTTGCTGGCGCCCACGCAGGGCACGGTGCTCTACCGCGGCGAACAGGCTTCTGGTGCTGAGGCTGTGTTGCGCCTGGTAGACCACGTGGGCTTGGCCTTTCAGTATCCCGAGCGGCAGCTGTTCGCCTCTTCGGTGCTTGCCGATGTGGCCTTTGGTCCGCGCAACCGGGGGCTTTCGAAACAGGAAGCGTTCGCGCGGGCGCGTGCCGCGTTGCAGCAGGCGGGGCTAGACCCAGCGCGAGTGGAAGACTGCAGCCCCTTTGCGCTTTCCGGTGGTCAGCAGCGGCGCGTGGCGTTGGCGGGCGTGTTGGCCTTGCAACCTGAAGTGCTGGTGCTTGACGAGCCCACGGCCGGCATGGACCCTGCGGCCCACGATGCGTTCGTGACTTTGATTGGAACGTTGCGCGCAGACGGCCTGACGGTAGTGCTGGCCTCGCACAACATGGACGACTTGGCGGTGTTGTGCGACACCGTGCTGCTGCTAGACCAAGGCCGTGTGGCTGCGTGTGGCGCACCCGCGGACGTGTTCGCGCAGGCCAGCGTGCTGCAACGTTTGGGCCTGGAGCCCCCCTTCGCCTGCCGTGCCGCGCAAGCAATAGGCTTGCCAGGGTACTTTTCCACCGCAGAAGCGCTAGCAGACGTGCTAGCGCAATAAACGCGCCCGATGCCATTCCGACCGAAGGCGCGCCGTTAAGGCGCACCGGAGTGGGGGAATCTGCTCCAGGGAATGGTGCGATCCCTTTGGGCGAACGCACGAGGCGCGATGGGGGCGCTGCGCTGGGTGTTTAGGGCAAGGAAAGGAAGGGCAGGAGGCTGGGGGCGTGGACCCTCGCCTTTCGGCGACGCGGGCGGGTTCGCGGTTGCGGTGCCGGGGCGCCGGCGCTTCCCGGCGGGCCCGTACCGCCTCTTTCGCTCGGGGCCGACGAAAGGGGCTGATTCCGGCGTTTTCGGGGCCTTCCTGCACCGAGATGCGCGCTCGGGGCCGACGAAGGGCCTGAGGTGGCGCGAGGAGCGCGGACCGTCGGCCTGCGCCCGGAACGCTGCACCGCCCTGGCCTGCGGTTTCTTCCGGGCGGCGAACGGCGGCGCACGGACGGGCATCGGGAACGGGCCGTTTCTGGCAGCCCCGGAGGGCCTTCGTCGGCCCCGAACGTAAGGAAGCGTGCAGAAGGCAGCCGAAACGGCCGGTTTCCGCGCCCTTCGTCGTCCCCGAGCGTGCAATCCCGTGCAGGCCCCCGGGCGGGCGTCGGGGCTGGTCGGGCAAGCGCCCCCATTACGCCCAAACCGCGCCCGCCATGTTACGCCCAAACCAGCCTGCTGCAGGCATTTTGGGCGTAATGGGCCCCCGTGCCCTGCATCCGGTTCGCTTTTGCCGCCGCCGCCCGCGTCGCCGAAGGCGAGGATCCAGGCCCCGAGCTGCCCGCCCTCCTTTTCTTTGCTCTAAACCCCCAGCGCAGCGCTCCCAGCTCGCCTCGTGCGTTCGCTGGAAGGGGGTTATCTTTGCTTCGGAGTGGAGGAATCCTGCCTGGAAGCGGGACTGCCCTCTTTGGGCGATACCCCTTTCGGATGGCTCCCTGCCGCCTATGTTGAGCGTTTGCCCTTATAATGGGGGCATGAAACAGATTGCTGTCATAGGGGGCGGGGCCGCTGGGTTGGCGGCTGCGGTGCGTGCGGGCCAAATGGTGCGGACAGCGGGCGCTTCTGTTCGCGTGAGTGTGCTTGAGGCCGACGAGCGGGTGGGCCGCTCCATTTTGCGCACGGGCAACGGGCGCTGCAACGTTTCGAACGCGCACGTTGAACCCGGTGTGTATTGCAATGCAGACTTTGTTGAGCAGGCTTTGCGGCAGCTTGAGGAAACGTATTACGTGCGCGATCCCGCAGTGGCAGATGAAGAGCAACTTCCAGGCTTGCCGGCCCGCAATGCGGTGCTGGACTTTCTTTCCGGTTGGGGACTGGTGCTGCACGAAGAAGCCGAAGGGCGCTTGTATCCTGTTACCAACAAAGCCACCACGGTGCTGAACGTGCTGCGCAGCGCCGCGGCGCAGCTGGGCGTGGAAGAGCGCGTGAACTGCCGGGTAGAAAGCGTGGAAGCGCCCGCACACGAAGGCGGTGTGTTCACGTTGCGGCTGGCGGATGGCAGTTTCTTCCGCGCGCAAGCCGTTATTGTGGCGTGTGGCGGCACGGTGGCGCGGGACTTGCTGCAAGGCGCAGATGTGCCATTCGTGAATCCGCAGCCGGTGCTAGGCCCGCTGCGTGCACACATGGCGTTTGTTGGCGCCGCCGGTGAACGGGGGAGTCGCAAGAAAAAGCCCATTGATTGGTTGGCGGGGCTGAATAACATTCGCATTTCATGTGCTGTTTCCCTGCTGCGCGAAGGCGCGGAAGTTGCGCGTCAGCGCGGAGAAGTGTTGTTCCGCAAGTACGGTGTTTCGGGTATTGCGGTGTTCAATCTTTCGCGGTTTGCGCAGGCAGGAGACATGTTGAGCATTGACCTGCTGCCAGATATCCCTTCGCAGCAGGCGCCCTTGTGGGCAAGCCGCCGCCATCAGCTGCTGCATGAACGCTATGGCGAAGCGCTGACGTGGGAGCACATACTGCAGGGGCTGACGGTTCCTGCGGTGACGGCCGTGGTGTGTGCCGCTGCGGGTGCGCGGCCTGAAACGAAGTTCGCTGCCGACGACGCTGCGGCGTTGGCGCAGGCCCTGAAGAGCATTCCGCTGCAGGTGGACGGCGTGTACAACAAGGAATACCAATGTCAGGTGCAGCGTGGCGGGTTTGGCGTGGATGCGTTCACGCCAACGTGCCAACTGCGCACCACGCCGGGCCTGTTTGTGGTGGGCGAAGCGCTAGATGTGGATGCGCCCTGCGGGGGGTACAACCTGCATTGGGCGTGGGCCAGCGGCTTGCTGGCAGCGCAAGGGGCTGTTGATTTCGCGCTGTAGGCGCCGGCCGCCGCGCTGCCGCGCTGCGGCCGCCTGTTAGCTTTCGGTTACGAACAGCACGCCTAAGGTGTTCGGCCCGCAGTGGCTGGAAATGGTGCAGCTGGCCTGCGTGATATGCAGGTTTTCCACTGGCACGGCGTCCCGCACGGCCTGCTTCGCAATGTCGATGCATTCTTGGCTGATGCCTGAATGGGTGATGAAAATGTCGTCGCAGATAACGTCGGGGTAGCCCTGCAGCGTTTCGGTGACGTATTTCTTCAGCACGTGTTCCAACTTGCCGCGGCGGATTTTCCCTACGCTCATGGAACCGTCGGCGTTGTTCACCATGATCTGCGGCTTCAGCTTCAGCGGGGCGGCCACATAGGCCAGCACCTGCGGGCACCTGCCGCCTGCGGCCATGAAATCTAGCGTGTCCAAAATGAACGACGAATGCACCCGGGGTCGCATGGCTTCTATGTCGGCTACTATCTCTTCGGCGGAAAGCCCCTGCTCAATCAGCTTGCCAGCGCGGATGACCTGCAGCGCAATGCCGGTGGACAGGTTATAGCTGTCGATAACGTGCACGCCATGCAGCTGCTTGGCCGCCGCTTTCGCGTTTTCGTGAGAAGCGGAAAGCGCGCCGCCTAGGTTCAGGTGAATGACTTCTTGGCCCGCGTCCACAAACGGCTGGAAGTAAGAAACGTATTCCTGCACATTGATGGCCGAAGTAGAAGGCAGGGACTTGTCTTCGTAATAGCCCGCATACAGCCTTTCGGGGAAGATAGTCACGTTGTCCAGGTAATCTTTGCCGCGGAAAATGATGTGATACGGGAAGAAATGCACGTTGTTGCGTTGTTTAAGTTCGTCTCCCAAATCGCACGTGCTGTCGGCGCTCAATACGATGTTTCCCATGGTTGCCTAATTTCTGAACAAGGTGTTTAGTTAAAAAGCGGGGGATAGCATACCACCAAATCAATTTCGCGTTTGCCTGGATTGCGAAGTTCCAACGTGAATCGAATTTCGTCGAGCGCCCGCGGGGAATGCGAATTTTTGCTTTGCGGCACCCACCCTAAACCATGGGTCTTGCAGGAGGTTCATACAGGTCTTGCACGCATTTGAAACCGATTTGAAAGAAAGTCAAAAACACCAGGTCAAAGGTATAATTTTGCACCGTACTTACCGTGAAAAATTTTTTGGATGTCACAAAGAAAACTGGGCCCGTGCGGGCACGGGCGCGCCACAATGACGCTATACTTTTTTCTGCCTGGGATCGCACCTCCGATCAAGAAAGGCTTCCCATGATTGACGAAATACATGTCCAAAATCTTGCGCTCATTCGCGACGCAACGTTGGTGCCGGGGACGGGCCTAACCGTGCTCACGGGCGAAACGGGCGCGGGCAAAACGGCCCTGCTTACAGCTGTCAAGCTGCTGTTAGGCGCGCGTGCCGACAAAGATGCCGTGCGCGAAGGGTGTTCCAGCTTGGTGTGCGAAGGCCGGTTTTTAAACGTGCCTGTTGCTGCCGCTGCCGACTCCGAAGACGCTCCCGAGTCCCTGGATGCTTCCGAAGCGCCCGCCACCGACCAGCGCGACGAAGAAGTGGTGGTTTCGCGCACCGTTACCGCCGACGGGAAAAGCCGCGCTGCCCTTGACGGGCGCATGGCCAATGCCAAGCAGCTTGCAGCCCGCATAGCCCCCACGGTGGACTTATGCGGCCAACACGAACAGCAGCGCCTGATGAAACCGTCTTCGCACGTGCAGCTGTTAGACGCCTGGATGGGCGCGGAAAGCGAAGGAACCGAAGCACACACATGCAAGCAGCGTTATCAGCAAGCCTTGCAGGCGGCGCGCGAAGCAGCGGCGGAATTGCAGCGGGTGCAGGAAGCGTCCGCGGCTTCGTCGGCCCAGCTGGACAACGCGCGCTTCACGTTGGCGCGCATAGGCGAAGTGAACCCCCAATCGGGCGAATACGAGCAGCTAGAGCAATCCCTTGCCAAGGCCGAGCACGCCGAAGCGTTGGCCACGGCGGCAAACACGGCGTATTCCTGCCTTTCGGGCGAAGAAGGCGCGCTTGACGCTCTGTATACCGCGGCCCAGGCGCTGGAAAGCGTGGCTGCCTATGATGCTGCCCTGGGCGAACACGCCAAGGCCCTGCACGAAGCCGCCTACGTGCTGGAAGACGTGTCTCGCGATGCGCGCGATTACCGCGACTCGGTGGACTTCGACCCCGCACAGCTGGCTTTCCAGCAAGAGCGCCTGAGCGCCTTCTTGGGGCTTTTGCGCCAATGGGGCCCGCGCATGGAAGACGTGTTTGCGGCGCGCGACGCCGCGCAGGACTTGGTTTCGCTGGTAGACGACGCCGGCGCGCGCATAGCGGCGGCCCAACGGGCAGTTGACCAGGCCGAACAGCAGCTTGCCGCAGCCGCCGAAGAACTGTCTGCCCTGCGACACCAAGCAGCGCCGCGCTTCGCCCAGGAAGTGACGGCCCAGATGGCGCGCCTGGAAATGGCCGAATCGGCACTGGAATGCCAGGTGGCAGACCTGCCGCGCGCCGAATGGAACACGGCTGGCCCGCAGGCGGTGGAGTTCGCTTTCAGGCCGGGCAAGGGCATGCAGGCTCGCCCGCTTACGCGCATAGCTTCCGGCGGCGAATTGAGCCGCGTGCTGTTGGCCATCAAGGTGGTGCTAGGCGCGCAGGACAACGTGGACACGCTGGTGTTTGACGAAGTGGACGCTGGCGTGGGCGGCGCGACGGCCGTTTCGCTGGCGGCGGTGCTGGCGGATTTGGCAACAACCCACCAAGTGCTGGTGGTAACGCACCTGGCGCAGGTGGCCGTGCGCGCGCAAACCCATTACGTGGTGCGCAAAGCCGGCGAAAACGTGCCCGAAACCACCCTAGACCTGGTGGAAGGAGAAAGCCGCGTGGCGGAAGTGGCGCGCATGCTTTCGGGCGAAAGCACCGAAGTTGCTTTGGCCCACGCGCGCCAGATGCTGGCAGACATGCGCTAAGATTATGGCGTGCGGCAAATAAGCCCGCCGCGCGCAGGGGAAAACAACGTATCAAGGAGGCAGGTAATGGCGAACAGCTTCTACAGCGCGGGCGTTTTGATGGATGAAGACAAAGTGATCATGCGCAAGCGCAAGGAAGGCCCCAATGCCGGCAAATGGGAGCTCCCCATGACTGAAGTCGATGTTTCCTGCGAAAGCTTCCGCAATGCGGCAGCCCGCATGATTTCCGGCGAAATGAAGGTGCCGTTAGACAAGGTGGAAACATTAGCGGTGCTCTCCAACGAATTTGAAGAGTACGGCGGTCACCTGGACTTGACCTTCTACGCGGGCATTGTTTCCAAAAACGCCGACCTAAGCCATCTGGATCCGGAATGGGAAATGGTCTACATCGGCGGCCTGACCGAAGCCGACGTGGTCCCCGAAAACGCGCAGATCTTCGATGCCTTAGGCACCAAGATGGCCACCGCGCCCGACGAGATAACGCCCATCGAGCGCAACTAGTGTTACCCGGCCGCCCTGCAGCTGCACGTGCTGCGGGGCGGCCAGCATAAGCCCGAAGGGAGAGCTGACATGCACATTTCCAAGCCACAGCATCGCCCGCCGTTCGATGTGTACAGCCCCATGCTGCAAATTGTGGAAGGCTGTACGCACAACAAGTGTCATTTCTGCGACATCTTCCGGGATGTCACCTTCCACATGTCCCCGTGGGACGAAATCATGGAAGACGTGGACGAAATTGCCGCTACCAGCATTGCCACCGAAAGGCGCCGCATCTATCTGACGGGCGGAAACCCCTATGCGCTGCCCAATAGCAAGCTGTTGCCCCTGCTAGACGAAGTGAAGCGCCGCATTCCCGAAGTGAAGGAATTCGGCGGCTTTTGCCGCATTGCCGATATTGCGCGCCGCACCAATGAAGAGCTGCAGCAGCTGGCTGACTACGGCGTGAACATGATAACCATCGGTGCCGAAAGCGGCTATGACCCCGCGCTGGCCTTCATGGAGAAGGGCCACACGGCGGCAGACATTATTGAGCAGGGAAAACGCATGCACGCCCACGGCATCAAGTTCTGCTTCTTCTATCTAACAGGCATGGCGGGCGCGGGCAACTGCGAAGAGAACGCCATCGCCAGCGGCAAGGTGTTCAGCGAAGCGGCGCCGGACTACATTTTGATTGTGACCATAACCCCCACGGCCACGTGGCCCTTGCGGCAAGACATTGAAGACGGCCTGTGGACGCCGCCCGAAGAGCTGGAAATGGCCAACGAGATTCGCACCTTCGTGGCCAATCTGGACTGCGAAACCTACGTGAACTGCTCGCACGACACCGACGTGGTGCGCTTTGATGCGAAGCTTCCCAAGGACAAGGAAAACGCACTGCAGCTGATGGACCACGTTATCCCCAAGCTGCGTCCCGCCGCCGCCCGCAGAATGCGGGAATTCATCCATCACGCGAAGTTTTAGGACCCGCAGCCCGACTGGGCCCGCAGGCTACTTGCGTCCAGCCGCCGCCCGCAGGCGGGCTATTTCGGCCGCGTAGCCTTCCAGGGAATCCTGCGGGGTTTCCAGGTAGAAGGGCAGATGCGCAAGCTGCGGGTGTGTGACTATGCGCGCGAAGGCTTCAAAGCCTATGTGGCCTTCGCCTATGCGCTCGTGGCGGTCCTTGTGGGCACCGCAGGGGTTCTTGCTGTCATTCAGATGGATGGCCCGCAGCTTTTCCAGGCCTATGACTTGGTCAAACTCTTCCAGCACGCCTTCCAGGTTCCCGACAATGTCATATCCGGCGTCCCACACGTGGCAGGTGTCCAGGCACACGCCCACCTTTTCGGGCAGGTTCACACGGCGCAGGATTTCCTGCAGTTCCTGGAACGTGCGGCCTAGTTCGGTGCCCTTGCCGGCCATGGTTTCCAGCAGCACCATGGTGGTCTGCTGGGGCTGCAGCACTTGGTTCAGCACCGCGGCCACCTTTTCAACCCCAACGTCAACGCCTTGCTTCACGTGGCTGCCGGGGTGGAAGTTGTACAGCTGGTTGGGGGTGTTTTCCATGCGCACCAGGTCGTCGGCGAACACCTGCAGGGCGAATTCCTGCACGTGGGCGTCGGCCGCGGCGGCGTTTAGCGTGTAGGGCGCGTGGGCCAAAACGCGTGTGATGCCGCTTTCGGCGCACAGCGCGTGGAAAGCCGCCACGTCTGCGGGGTCAAGCGGCTTCGCTTTGCACCCGCGCGGGTTGCGCGTGAAGAACTGGAACGTGTTTGCGCCCAGCGAAAGCGCTTCCTGCGCCATGTGAGCATACCCTTTGGCGCAGGAAAGATGGCATCCTATGGTTAGCATGCGGTTGCTTTCTTCGCCGCCTGTTTTTCCTGTTGGCGGCGCTTGACGCGGGCTATGATGGCCTGTGGGATTTCGGGTGCCAAGGCCATAATGATGTCCTTCGCGTTTAGGTAGCTGCCGTTTTTGGTGGTGTAGGCCAACATGCCCAACACGCCGCTGGCCATGAACTCAAACAGCAGGTAATCGTTTTGGTTCATGTCTTCAAGGCGGGTGCCGGTGCCCAGGCACCACACGTCTATCAGCGTGGCCTTCAGCTTTTCGGCGCAGTAGTTCGATTCGCTGCGCGTCAGCAGGATGCCCAGCTTTTCTATGTGGTCGTTTTCTTCGCGCACGGCCACTTCCAAGTCGTCGGCGCTTTCCTTGCCGGCCATGTACGACAACACGTGGCGGGAGATGGTGCGGGGCAGGTTCTTTTCAATCAGCCGGTCCAACAAATCGTAGATGTCGGTGAAGTAGTAGTAGAACGTACCGCGGTTGCAGTGGGCCTGCTTGGACAGCGCCACAATGGAAATGCGTTCCGGGGCGTTTTCTTGCACCAGCTCCCAGAACGCTTCTTCTATGCGGTCTTCCAACGGGGCATCTAGTGCGTTGCTGCGGGGCCTCGCCATGGCTATTCTCCTTCTTGGGGGCCGTCCATCAGGCTGCGGGCACGGGCGCTTGACTGTTCCAGGCGGTCCATCTGCGTGCGAATGGCGTTCGCGTCAACCGACTCGCCCTTCTTGGGCTTGCGGGAAAGCGTGCGGCTTAGGTCGGAAATGTCGGCCTTGATCTGCCTCTTTTCGTCCTTTTCCAGCTGCTTGCCCGCCTTGGCCAACGCTTCGTTGGCCACGTTGATAAGGCGCTGCGCTTCGTGTTGCAGCTCCATGGTGCCCACGCGCGCGGCGTCTTCGGCGGCGTATTGTTCCGCATCGCGAATGGCGGCCTGTATCTCGGCGTCGGTCATGCGGTCGTCGTCGGTGATGGTGATGGACTGTTCCTTGCCGGTGTCAAGGTCTTTCGCGGAAACGGTCAGGATGCCGTTGGTGTCTATGTCGAACGTGACTTCGATCTTCGGGACGCCCGCTGCGGCACGCTTGATGCCCTTCAGGCGGAACTTGCCGATGGTCTTGTTGTCCGCCGCCATGGGGCGTTCGCCCTGCAGCACGTGGATTTCCACGCTGCTTTGGAACGCCGCGGCGGTGGTGAACACCTGCGAATAGTTTGCCGGCAAGGTGGTGTTGCGCTCCACGATGCGTGTGGCCACACCGCCCACGGTTTCGATGGACAGCGAAAGGGGCGTGACGTCTAGCAGCAGAATTTCCTGCCCGCGGGTGGCCAAGGCGCCGCCTTTCGCGGCATTGGAAAGCGTGTTGCCCTGGATGGCGGCGCCTTGGGCCACGCATTCGTCGGGGTTGATGGAGCTGGAAGGCTGCTTGCCGGTAAGTTCCCGCACGTGCTGCTGCACCGCCGGGATGCGGGTGGATCCACCCACCAGCAGCACCTGCCCCAGTTCGCTTGCGGCAATGCCGGCGTCATTGAGCGCTTGCATGACCGGGCCCGTGGTGCGCTCTACCAGATCTTTCGTCATTTGGTCGAACTGCGCGCGGGTGACGGTGCATTCCAGATGCTGCGGGCCGGACGTGCCTTGCGCCAGGAAGGGCAGGTTCACCTGCGTGGACGTCATGGCGGAGAGGTCTTTCTTCGCTGCAACGGCGGCTTCGCGCACGCGTTGGGTGGCCATGGGGTCGCGGGATATGTCGGTGCCCGTGGTGCGTTTGAATTCGCCTATCAGGTGGTCGGTCAGGCGATCGTCGAAGTCGTCGCCGCCTAAGTGGTTGTCGCCGGCGGTGGCCAGCACTTCTATGACGCCGAAACCGATTTCGATGATGGACACGTCAAAGGTGCCGCCGCCCAGGTCATACACCATAACCTTTTGCGGGTCACCGTTGTCTAAGCCATACGCCAAAGCGGCGCTGGTGGGTTCGTTGATGATGCGCAGCACGTTTAAGCCCGCAATCTTGCCCGCGTCTTTGGTTGCCTGGCGCTGCATGTCGTTGAAGTACGCCGGCACGGTGATCACGGCGTCGGTTACGGGCTGCCCCAGGTAGCTTTCCGCGTCGGTGCGCAGCTTGCGCAGAATCATGGCGCTGATTTGTTGTGGGGTGAAGTCTTTCCCGTCCACGCTGGCGCGCCACTTGCTTCCCATGTGGCGCTTCACGGAAGTGAAGGTGCGGTTGGGGTTCATGGCCGTCTGGCGCACGGCGGGGGTGCCCACCAGGCGCTGCCCGTCTTTGGTGAAAGCCACCACACTGGGGGTGGTGCGTTCGCCTTCCGCCGACGTAATGATGCCGGGGCGGTCGCCTTCTACCACGGCCGCGCAGCTGTTGGTGGTTCCTAAGTCGATTCCTATGGTTGCTCCCATGTTCTTGCCTTTCGCGTTGGGGGGTGATACCTGTAGTTAGAGACAGCAGACCAGCGGCAGCGAGTACGGACAGCACAGGCTTAGCGCCATGCAGCAACAGCAGCTGTCCAAACATACTTGGCTGCCGGTGTTGAAGCCGCGCGTTTCGGCCTGCTGGGTGTAGGTGCGCCCGGGCTGCTGGAAGGAATTCATGGCCCGCTTGTAGCTGGAATTGTCGGGGTCCATCTGCACCGCTTTGCGGATTTGCTCGTAGCCCAAGCTGGTGTTGCCTGCGCCGTAGTTGGCCAAGGCCGCCAAGTAATACCAGCGGGCGTTGCGTCCGGTGCTGGGGATGTTGGCCATGATGCGCGCGGCCTGGGTGTAGTTGCCGCTGTTGATGTGGTCGATGGCGGCGCGCACTTCGGCGCTGTCGGCCGCGTTGGCTTCCGGATGGATGCTGCGCGGGTCGGTGGCGCCCATGTTGGCCCAGTCGCCGAACAGGTCTTCCCAGGTGAACGTGGTGGTGGTCCAACCGTATTGGCTGCTGCCGCCGGTGTGGGTGTAGCCGCCTTGGCCGGAGCTGCTGCCGCCGCTGCCGTAGGAGCCGCCCGTGGAGCCGCCGTAGGACTCGGAGCCGCCATAGGGGCTGCCTTGGCTGCTGCCGCTGCGCGCCGCTTCGCGGGCGTACTTTGCCGGGTTGGTTATGCGGTCGTACGCTTCGTTTATCTGGTTCATGCGTTCGGCGGCCTGCGGGTCGTTGGGGTTCAGGTCGGGGTGGTTTTCGCGGGCCTTCTTGCGATAGGCCTTCTTCACCTCGTCCATGCTGGCCCCATCGGGCACGCCTAACACGCTGTAGGGGTTCATGCTCATGCAGCTTCTCCAGATTTCGTTTCGTTGAGCTTGTTGTACCGGTGCCAGCAGCCCGCGTACAACACGCTTCTCAACAGGTGGATGTCTTGCACCAAAGGCAGCCGTTCGAAGTGGTTGACGGCGGCGCCCATGTAGCCCAACAGCAGCGAATGGATGTCTTCGGGCTCTAAGTTGCGGTGCGCGAAGGGGTTGTACGAGCCGCTTTTCAGGTCGTCTTCCAAGTCGCACGCGGCGTCCATCTGGTACACGAAGCGCCCCAGGTGCCGCCCGAAGGCACGCAAGGTTTCGGCCCACTGGTCTTCGTGTACCACCACCAGTTCGCCCATGATCAGGCCGAAGACGTTGCCGGCTTCGTCGGGGCTGGCCTGGGGCGTGCACTCTATTTCGCTGATGCGCGCCAGCCCTTGTTCTAGCGCGGAGCATTGACGTGGCCAGCGGGTTTGCGCCTGCAGGTAGGCCTTTTCTAGCAGCTTGGCGACGGTATGCTTGGTGTGGCTGTGGTCATCATTCCAGTCGTCCAGGCATTTGTGGTACATAAGCGCCACGTTCATGTCCGCGGCATATTCCACGTAAGCATTGGTGGTCCACGTGCGCCTTTCCAGCGGATGCACCGGGCAGCCGCTGGTGCTCAGTGTTTCTTGCGGTTCGTACAAAGACATCAGCAGCAGGGCAATGAAGGTCAGGTCGTGGCTGAGCGTTAAGCGCGTGCGTTGGCCAAGCTGCTGCCCCATGGTGTGGCACAGCCCGCAATATACCTGCTTGTAGCGGTCTTGTTCTTCAGCGGGCAGGGCGCCCATGTCGGCAGTTAAGTAGCCAAACACGTCAGGCCCCCTGCTCCAGTTGGCGCGCGCGAGCGCGGCGCGAAGGGATGCCGCTGCCGGCGCGGGGCTTCTTGGCGGCGTCCGGAAAATATTCCAGCAACTGCGCTAAGGCCGCAACGCCGGTGTGCGTTTCGTCCACAAGCTGCTGGGGCACCTGCTGCAAAATGGGTTCTATCCGGTCTTTGATTTCCTGGTTGATGCAATCCACCAGCGCCGACCCTTCATCGGTTAGGCGCAGCGTGAACGAGCGCCTGTCTTGGGTGCTGCGCTCCTTCACAATCAAGTTGCGAGCTTCCATTTTTTTGCAGGTCAGGGCAAAGTTGGTGTGCTGTACCCCCGTGTTTTCGCACAGCTGCATGACCGTTTGCCCGGGGTTGACTTTCAGTTCGATCAAAATGAACAACTGGTGGGCAGTAAGGGCATGTTGCTTGCACGAAGGAGCCGCCGTGCCATGGACGATGGCGGCCAACTGCCGATACAGCAGCAGCGAATCTTTTTGCAGGAAGGAGGACAGTTCTGTGCTCATGGTCACCCTTAGGTGTTGCGGATGGTTTGCTTGTGGCACTTCGGGCACGATGCCTTCAGCTTGCCCTTGCCTTTCGGCAAACTGTACACGGCACCGCAGTCTTCGCAGGTGAAATACGCTGTGGTCTTGCGGTTTTTGATGCGCTTGTAGGTTAGCTGGAAAAAGCGCCGCGGCTTTTCGGTAAGCTCCATGAAGCGGGCGTTTTCAGCTTGGCGCTTGTAGATGTTTTTGGAGAACTGTCTGAACGTGGCGTAGATAAGCAGCGCAAAGGTGAGCAGGGTGATAATAAAACTGCCCACAAAGAAGTTGATAACGATTAAGACGATGCATGCGATTATGCAGGTCATGCACAACTGGTCGCTGCCGTTGCAGCCCTGCATGGCCTGCGACACCTTCCAGCCAAGGCGTTCGAAGAAGTTCCTCATGGCGTGCTCCGTATTCAAAATAGGTATCTTTCAAGACTAATTTTAAACAATCTGTCAATAATGGGGGAGCGCACAGCCTGTTTCCACGGCATGCACATAAAGGGGGCAACGCAAAACGCTGGCTATGAACGAACAAACGCGCGGAGCATGGTATTGCGGGTGTAATCCAGGCTGTAAAAAGCCAGCTGTGAACGAATTGGCCGATTCGAAAAACGTAAAAAGCTAATTATGAACGAATTAGTCTGGTGGGTTGCTCCTCCAAGAGCGGCAAAAGGGCGTTTGTTCGTGCATAGCCAGCATTTTTCGTCCCCGCGTCCTGCCCTCTGGGTGGCAATTCGTTCACGACTAGCTTTTTGCGTTTTTTGTGCACCACCAATTCGTTCACAGCTGGCTTTTTGCATACCCGGGCATCAGTTGGCAGGGCTTGCGGGTTGCGCAAAGGGGTTGGGATCCTCCTTATTCCTTCTGCCGCTCATTGCCAGGCGCCTGCGTTACAATGCGGGGCAAAACACTTGCAGGAGGGGAGCGCATGGACGAAAAGCTGGAAGAGCACATTGATTACCTGATAGACAACCTTTCGTTGGATAAAAAGATCTGGCTGAGCAGCGGGAAGGACTTTTGGCGCACAAACACCTTCACGGAACTGGGCATTCCCGCCATGATGATGAGCGACGGCCCCCATGGCCTGCGCATTCAAAACGAAGAGTATGACAACTTGGGTATCAATGACTCGGCAGTTGCCACGTGCTTCCCCACAGCGGCCCTTTCCGCCTGCAGCTTTGACGATCAACTGCTAGAGCGCATGGGGCGTGCGCTGGGCGCAGAAGCGAAGGACAACGGCATCCGCATCGTGTTAGGGCCGGGCGCCAACATCAAGCGCAACCCCCTGTGCGGGCGCAACTTTGAATACTTTTCCGAAGACCCCCTGCTTTCGGGGAAGATGGCCGCGGCGCACATCCGCGGCGTGGAAAGCACGGGCACGGCGGCTACGCTGAAGCACTTTGCCCTGAACAACCAAGAATACAAGCGCTACAGCGGCAACAGCATGGCGGACGACCGCACGCTGCGCGAACTGTACTTGCGCACGTTTGAGATTGCCGTGTGCGAAGGCCACCCCCAGTGCGTGATGAGCTCCTACAACAAAGTGAACGGCGTGCATGCTTCTGACAACAAGTGGCTGCTGACAGACGTTTTGCGCAACGAATGGGGCTTTGACGGCACGGTGATGTGCGACTGGGGCGGCATGTACGACCGGCGCAAGTCTTACCCTGCGGGCTGCGACTTGGCCATGCCGGGCGGTGCTAACTACATGGAACGTGAATGCATCCAGGCGGTGCACGAAAGCACGCTGAGCGAAGAAGACATCAACACCAGCTTGCGGCGCATTCTGCGGCTGGTGTACACCGACGAAAGCAAGCGACGCACGGCGGCCGAAAATCAGCCCCTTATGCAGGCAAACTACGAACTGGCTTGCGAAGTGGCGCGCGAAAGCGTGGTGCTGCTGAAAAACGACGACGCGCTGCTGCCCTTGGCGCCCGAAGCTCCGGAAGGCGTGCTGTTCGTGGGCGACATGGCCCGCAACCCGCGCTACCAGGGCGTGGGCAGCAGCCACATCAATCCTTGGAAGCTGACCAGCGCGTTTGATGCCTGCCCGGGCGTGGCTTACGTGCAGGGCTGCAATGAATTCGGCAACGCAACGGCCGCCCAGCTGGAAGAAGTGCGCGCAGCGGCGGCTCAGGCGCGCGCGGTGGTGGTGTTCGCCGGGCTGACGCAGAACTTCGAATCGGAAGGCCTTGACCGCACGCACATGCGCATGCCTCAGGGCCATCTGGACATGATAGAGGCCGCAGCGGCCGTAAACCCGCAGGTAGCAGTGGTGCTTATGTGCGGCAGCGCGGTGGAAACCCCTTGGGCGCCGCGCGTGAAATCCATCCTGTACGCCGGACTTTCCGGCGAAGCGGGCGGCCAAGCCATAGCGGACATCTTGTTCGGGCGCGCTAACCCCAGCGGCAAGCTGGCGGAAACGTGGCCGCTGCGCTACGAAGACTGCCCCAACACCGAATGCTTCAGCGCCCCGGTGCGCAGCCCCGAATACCGTGAAGGCGTCTACGTGGGGTATCGTTACTTCCAAAAAGCCGGCGTGCCGGTGCGCTTTCCCTTCGGACACGGCCTTAGCTACACCACCTTCGCTTACGACGCGCTGCAGGTGCAGCCGGATGGGGAAGGCTACCGCGTAACGGCGCGCATCACCAACACCGGCGCCGTGGCGGGCGCCGAAGCCGTGCAGTTATACGTTGCCTACCAGGGGCAAGGCGTGGACCCGGCCCCGGCTGGCGCCCCGGCCCCGGCGCCCGTCTATCGCCCCGCGCGCGAACTGCAAGCCTTCGCGAAGGTGCGCCTGCAGCCGGGCGAAAGCACCACTGTGGAGTTCACACTAGACCGCCAAGCATTCGCCGTGTGGCAGGACGTCTGGGTGGTGCCCGGCGGCGCGTACGCCTTGGAAGTGGGCGCCAGCTGCGAAGACATCCGCCTGCGCGAAAGCGTCACGCTGGAAGGTGCGCCTATGCCCGCCCCGCCAGCCGTCTGGTACGGCGCTCCCTCCGGCAAGCCCACCCAGCAGGACTTTCGCGCGCTGTACGGCCGCGAAATCCCCGTGGAAATCTTCCGCCGCGGCACGTACACGCACAACGAAACCGTGCTGGAAATGATGCAAACGTCGTGGGTGATGCGCATTGTGTATCGCATAGTGCACCGCTACACCAAAAAGGGCTTTCCTGGCAACGTAGACGAAAGCAATCCGGAATTCGCCATGATGCTTTCGGCTTCCGTGGACTGTTCGCTCAGCTGCATGAAGATGTTCTGCTCGTTTGACACCACCGTCATAGACGGCCTGCTAGACATAGCCAACGGCCACTATCTAACCGGCTGGCGCAAGGTGATTTTCCGCAAGTAGGTGCCGGCGCGCGACGTAATTCGCCGCATTCTGTAACCAACTTGAAATACGAACCCCTCAAAAAGGCGTAAGATAGCCACTATCTGTACGCACAAGGATTCAAGGAGACGATTCCGATGGAGAAGCAAAATCTGGACTGGAGCAGCCTGCCCTTCAGCTACAGGGAAACCAGCTACAGCTACGTGTGCAACTACAAAGACGGCGCATGGGGCGAAGGCGAGCTGACCTCCGACCATACCGTGACCATGAGCGAATGCGCAGGCATTCTGCATTACTGCCAGGAAGTGTTCGAAGGCTTGAAGGCCTACACCACCGAAAGCGGCGAAATAGTGTGCTTCCGCCCTGATCTTAACGCCCAGCGCATGGCTGATTCCGCGAAGCGTCTGTGCATGCCGGCGTTCCCGGAAGACAAGTTCATCGAAGCGGTGAAGCAGGTTGTGGCCGCAAATGCCAGCTGGGTGCCGCCGTATGGCTGCGGTGCCACGCTGTATGTGCGCCCTTACATGTTCGCCACGGGCGTGGTTATTGGCGTAAGCCCGGCAACCGAATACCAGTTCCGCATCTTGGTCACGCCGGTGGGCCCCTATTTCAAAGGGGGAGACACCGCCGTCACCATCACCGTGGCCGATTACGACCGTGCGGCGCCCCATGGCACCGGCAACATCAAGGCTGGCCTGAATTACGCCATGAGCCTGTATCCGGGTGAGAAGGCCCATGCTGCGGGCTTCGCGGAAAACCTGTATTTGGATTCCCAGAGCCGCACCTACGTGGAAGAAACCGGCGGGGCTAACGTGCTGCTGGTGGACAAGCAGGGCAATTTGGTGGTGCCGAAGTCGTTCACCGATTCCATTCTGCCTTCCATCACGCGCCGTTCGCTGGTGACTGTGGCCACCGACATATTGGGCATGAACGTGATTGAGCGCCCCGTGAAGTTCGAAGAAATCACCAACGGCGATTTCGTGGAATGCGGCCTGTGCGGCACCGCTGCTGTTATCAGCCCGGTAGGCCATATAAAGGCGGAAGGCGTAGACGTGACCTTCCCAGATGGCGCAGAAACGTCCGGCCCGGTGATGAAGAAGCTGCGCGAAACGCTGACCGGCATCCAGGCGGGCACCGTGGAAGCCCCCGAAGGCTGGATTGTGAAGATTGCATAACGCGCGCTGCATCAGGTGACAGCGAAGGCCCCCGCCGCGTGTGAACTGCGGCGGGGGCCTTCTTGCGCTTCGGGCCGCACGCGGCAACAAAAAAGCCGGACCGAAGTCCGGCTTGCTTTCAAATGGTGCGGGTGAAAGGACTTGAACCTTCATGGGGTTACCCCCATACGGACCTGAACCGTACGCGTCTGCCAATTCCGCCACACCCGCAGCTGCGTTACGAAGCGCCTTCGTAACAGGCAAGGTTGTATATTACGCGCTCAAATGGTGGTTTGCAAGACATATTTTGAAAAAACCCCCAGGAGTGTGCCATACTTAAGATTCTCTTGTTGGCAGGGCCTTGTGCGCTGCCCGTTTTGGACTGAAGAAGGGAAGCGATAGTGGGTTTTCGCTACTCCTGCGCATGCGCGGTAGGCGCGGTGGCTACCTGGGGGTTGAAAAATGTGTTCCACCGCACGGCGGGCAATTTCCCCGGCAAGGTGGGCTTGATGATCGACCCTCAGCTTATCAGGCACCTGCGTTCTCGTATCCGCAAAGGCTGCATTGTGGTGGTGGGCACCAACGGGAAGACCACCGTGAACAACATGATTGCCGACTGCATTGAAAACGCCGACGGCAGCGTGGTGTGCAATCGCGAAGGGGCCAACCTGGATTCCGGCGTGGCCACGGCGTTGCTGCATTCCGACGTGGTGGATTGGGGTGTCATCGAAAGCGATGAACTGTGGTTGGCGCATTCGCTGCCGCAGTTGAAGGCGTCGTACGTGGTGCTGTTGAACCTGTTCCGCGACCAACTTGACCGCTGCGGCGAAATAGATCGCGTGCAGGACGCCATTGTGGGGGCGCTGAAGAATTCCCCCGAAACCATGCTGATATACAACGCCGATGACCCGCAGTGTTGCGTGGTGGCCAACAAGGTGCAAAACGAAACGCTGGCCTTCGGCATCAACGAAGATTTGCATCTGCCGCAAAACACCGTAAGCGACGCGCAGATGTGCCAAGAATGCGAAGGCATGCTGGCCTACGAGTACCGCCAGTACGGCCAGCTGGGCAACTTCCGCTGCACGCAGTGCGACTTCAAGCGCCCGCCGCTGGATTTCGCCCTTTCAAACGTTACCATTGGCGAAGAGGGCACCACGTTCACCATCACGCCCGAAGCGGGGGAGCCCTGGGCGCTGTCCACGCCCTTCGGCGGGGCCTACATGGTGTATAACGTGGCGGCGGTGGCCATAGCGGCTCAGCTGGCGGGCTGTTCGCTGCCGGTGGTGCAAAGCACCGTCAATCGGTTCAGCCCTGCAAACGGCAGGCTGCAATCCCTTACGGTGGGCGGCAGGCAGGTGCTGCTGAACCTGGCGAAAAACCCCACGGGCTTCAACCAGAACCTGAAGCTGGTCACGCAAGGCGAAGGTCCGCGCGCGGTGGCGTTTTTCATCAACGACCAAGAAGCCGACGGGCACGACATTTCGTGGCTGTGGGACATAGACTTCGAAGAGTTGGCCGCCCGGGACGACCTGGTGGTGTTTGCCGGCGGTCAGCGCGCTAACGACATGCAGGTGCGCCTGAAGTATGCCGGCATCAACGCCCAGGTGGTGACCGGCGCGCGGGATATGTTCGTGCGCATTTCCAACTTGCCCGTGGAAGTGAAGGCGTACTTGATTGCCAACTACACGGCGCTGCCGGCGGTCAAGCGCGAAACGGAAGATTTGGCCGCGCAAGGGGAGCGCTATGCCCTGCATTTGGTTGACCAAGCAGAATGCGTGCAGGCCAAGATTGACATGCCGCAGCCGGACAGCGAATTGCAGCCGCTGGTGATAGCGCACTTGTTCCCCGACCTGCTGAACCTGTATGGCGACGGCGGCAACGTGACCGTGCTGCAGCGCCGCATGCAGTGGCGCGGCCTGCCGGTGGAAGTGCGGCGGGTCCAGCACGGCGAAAGCGTGGACTTGTCCCAGGTTGACCTGGTGTTCTTAGGCGGCGGACCCGACCGCGAACAGCGCTTGGCGTCCCAAGACTTGGTGGCCATGGCAGACCAACTGAAAGCCTTCGTGGAAAGCGACGGCGTGTTGTTGGCCATCTGCGGCGGCTACCAAATTCTGGGCTCCACGTGGCTGTTAGGCGAAGAAGACGTTCCCGGCTTGGGGATCATAGACCTGCGCACGGGCCGCGCGGAAGGCGGTTCCGGCAATCGTCTGATCGAAAACATAGTTCTGCATTCTGACTTGGCGAAAACCCCCGTGGTGGGATACGAAAACCATGCGGGGCGCACCTACTTGGGTGCGGGCGTGAAGCCGTTCGGGAGCGTGGTGTCTTCGGTGGGCCACGGCAACAACGACACCGACAAAGCCGACGGCGCCCGTTACAAAAACGTGGTGGGCACGTATTTGCACGGGCCGTTGCTGGGCAAGAATCCCGAAGTGGCGGATGCCTTGCTGCGCCTGGCGCTGACGCGTCAAGCGGCACGGCTGGGCACGCAGGCAACGCAGCTGCCCGCGTTGGACGATTCCGTGGAATTGGCGGCCAACCGGGTGATGTGTACGCGTCTGCATGTGGAATAGCTCGCGGGCTGGGCGCTTCGCGGGCGGGCATGCGCGCAGGGGGTTCCGCACGCATGTTGCAAACCTGTGGCGATTTCTTATTGTTTTCTGAAAAATGCGCCGTGCGGCTTGCTATGCGTGCGGGGGAATTAGAAAATAACCTGCTATGAGCGACAGTTACCGCATAGTTTCGTGTGCCCTGGGGTCTTGTGAAGGCCTGACAGGTTTGCGTTTGCCCCTTGGAGGTGCCCCTTTCGGCACGCAAGGGCTTTTCCTGGAGGTGCTTTAAGTCCATGGCCAGAAATTCCAGAACCCCGCGCAGGGACGCGCAAATATACGGGGAACAAAGCGCCAGCGACTACAGTCGCTACAGCCGCAGCGGCGGTGCGCAGCAGCAGGATTACGCCCGTTATTCGCGCAGTTCCATGGGGCAGGCGGCCAATGCCACCGATTACAGCCAGCCGGTTGATGCCAGCAGGTATTCCCGCGAAAACGTGGCCCTCCAGCAGAAGAAGGCGCGCCGCAAGCGCCGCAACCGCACCATCTTTACGGTGGTGGGCGTGGTGCTGCTGCTGGTTGTGGTGGTAGGCGCAGGTGCGGCCTTCGCGTACTACAAAACCATTTCGGACAACCTGAGCAAGGGCGTCACGGATGAAACCCTGCAGGCCTTAGGCGACACCACCTATACGGGCGACCCCTTCTACATGCTGCTTCTGGGCACCGACGGCGCTTCGTGGCGAGATGAAGACCCCGAATTCGACGGCATATACCGCACCGACTCCATGATGCTGGTGCGTGTGGACCCGCAAAACGTGCAGGTTTCCATGATCAGCCTGCAGCGTGACACCTTAGTTGACATGGGCACCTACGGCGAAAACAAGCTGAACGCGGCCTACACCTTAGGGGGTGCGGCCTATGCCATCACCGTGGTGGAGCAGCTTTCCGGCGTGGATATTTCGCACTACGGCGAAGTGAACATTGACGGCTTGTACAACGTGGTGGAAGCCATCGGCGGCGTGGAAGTTGAAGTTCCCATGGAAATCAACGACGAAGAGGCGGGCGGGCATTTAGACGCCGGCTGGCAAACGCTTGACGGTGACGGCGTGCTCATATTGTGCCGTTCGCGCCACACCTACGACGAATATGGCAAGGGCGACGAAATGCGCGCCGCCAACCAGCGCATGGTGTTAGGCGCCATTGCCAAAAAGATCTTGGATTCCGACTTGCCCACCATCATCAGCGCGGTCAACGCCATTTCTGAAAACGTGGCCACCGACCTTTCGGTGCCGGACATCCTAAGCATCGCAAACACCATGCGCGGCATAGACCCGGCCACCGACATCTATTCGGCCCAGATGCCCACCGATTCGGCCTACCTGAACGATACGTGGTACGAAATTCTGAACGTGCCTGCGTGGACCACCATGATGCAGCGCATGGACGCCGGGCTTCCGCCTGCGTCTGAAACCGTGATCGACGAAGCCACGGGCGTGATCATTTCCAGCAACGGCGACGGGAGCACCGCCGCGTCGTATGGCGAAGAGGTTCCTACGGCTGCGGCGTCGGGCACGAAGGGCGCCATAGCCGTGCGCAACGGTGGCGGCATAGAAGGCGCGGCGGCGAAGGCAGCCGCGGTGTTCCAAAACATGGGCTATACCACCGATTCAGCCAACGCCGAATCCATGTCCTACACGTATTCGCTGGTGGTGTATTCCAGCAGTTCGCAACAGCAAGAAGCTGCCAAGCTTTCCGCAGCGTTAGGCACGGGCAAAACCATGCTCAACGACGGCACCTACACCATACCCACCGGTTACGACTTCTTGGTGGTTGTGGGTTCCGACTACATGTAAGGCATTGCGCCGTGGATAACCTAAGAACGCCCGAAGTTGAGAATTTGCTGGACGTTCTGTGCGCTATGCAGGACAAAGAAGAGCTGTATGCCCTGTTGGAAGACCTGTTCACCATTCGCGAAATCAAGGACACGTCCCAGCGCCTGGAAGTGGCCCAGCTGCTTGACCAGGGCTGTTCTTACAGCGCCATTGAAGCCGCCACGGGCGCTTCTGCCACCACCATCGCACGGGTTTCGAAGTGCCTGGGCTATGGGGCGGGCGGCTACCGGGCGGCATTAGATATTCTGGCAAAGCGGGCTTAGCTGCCGCAGAAGGAGAAACGCATGGAACGCAAGAACGCCTGGACCACCTACACGCCCGAGCAGCTTGGCGAACTGGAGCAGCTGTCTCAAGACTACATAGCTTTCATCAGCGAAAACAAGACCGAACGCGAATGCGCGCAAGCGGCCATTCGCCTTGCCGAAGCGGCAGGGTATGTTTCGCTGGAAGACGCCGTGCGCGAAGGTGCGCCGTTGGCGGCGGGCAGCAAGGTGTGGGCGCACACGCACGGCAAGGCGCTGGTGCTGGTGCATCTGGGTTGCGCTCCGCTGACCGAAGGCTTCAACATTTTGGGCGCGCACATCGATTCCCCGCGCTTGGACCTAAAGCAAAACCCGCTGTACGAATCCAAGGACTTGGCACTGTTGGACACGCACTACTACGGCGGCATCAAGAAGTACCAATGGGTCACGTTGCCGCTGGCGCTGCATGGCGTGGTGGCGAAAACTGACGGCACCGTGGTGCCGGTGGTGGTGGGCGAAGACCCGTCTGACCCGGTGTTTTGCGTGACCGACATTCTGCCTCACCTGGGAGCTGCGCAGATGGCCAAAAAGACCGACAAGATTGTGGAAGGCGAAGACCTTGACCTGCTGGTGGGCGGCCGTCCGCTGGTGTTTGGCGAAGACGACGGTGGCGACGATTTGACCGACGAGCAAAAGGAGGCCAAGAAGGCCCCCGTGAAGGCGCTGTGCCTGCAGCTGCTGGAAGAAAAATACGGCATTACCGAAGAGGACTTCCTTTCGGCCGAATTGGAGATTGTGCCCGCCGGCCCCGCGCGTGAACTGGGCTTCGACCGCAGCATGGTTATTGGCTACGGGCAAGACGACCGCGTGTGCGCCTACACCAGCCTGGTGGCGCAGCTGGCCGTGGAAAACCCCACGAAGACGGTGGTGTGCGTGCTGGTGGACAAGGAAGAGATCGGCAGCGTGGGTGCTTCGGGCATGGAATCGCTGTTCTTCGAAAACACCATGGCCGAAGTCATGGAGCTGGCCGACTGCGGCGGCATGCTGAACCTACGCCGCGCGCTGGCGGCATCGCGCATGCTTTCCAGCGATGTGTCGGCCGGTGTTGACCCGCTGTATGCCAGCGTGTTTGAGGAAAAGAACGCCGCGTTTTTGGGCCGTGGCCTGGTGTTCAACAAGTACACCGGCGCCCGCGGCAAATCTGGCAGCAACGATGCGTCTGCCGAATTCATGGCGCACGTGCGCAAAGTGATGGACAATGCCGGCGTGGCCTTCCAAACCGCCGAACTGGGCAAAGTGGACGCAGGCGGCGGCGGCACCATAGCGTTCATCCCCGCCCGCTACGACATGGATGTCATAGACAGTGGCGTGGCCGTGCTTTCCATGCACGCCCCCTGGGAAGTAACCAGCAAAGCTGACATCTACGAAGCCTGCAAAGGCTACGAAGCCTTCCTGCGCAACGCATAGCGCGCGGCTCCGGTTGGAACAACGCGCCTTCGCAAACGTTTTCGCCATCTGCGCTTTTTTCTTGGAAGCGCAGGCGTTTGGCTGTCTATAATGGAATGCGTGCACATTTTGAATGAAAAGCCCGCACTTCGGCACAGAACAGGAGAGTCCGATGGCTTTTTACTACGAGGAACCGTCCCGTACGTTTAATGAGTATTTGCTGGTACCGGGGCATACCCCCTCTGCTTGCATCCCGTCTTCGGTCAGCCTGAAGACCCCGTTGGTGAAGTATCGCAAGGGCGAAGAAGAGTGCCCGCTCACCTTGAGCATTCCCATGGTTTCGGCAATCATGGCTGCGGTTTCGGATGACAAGATGGCCGTGGCCTTGGCCACGGAAGGCGGTCTTTCGTTCATCTATGGCAACCAGACCATCGAACAGGAAGCCGCCATGGTGGCGCGCGTGAAGGCCTACAAGGCGGGCTTCGTGGAAAGCGTGGCCAACCTTTCGCCGGAAAGCACGCTGGCTGACGTGTTGGAGCTGAAGGAGCGCCACGGGTTTTCCACCATGCCGGTCACGTCCGATGGCGCATCGCGCGGCAAGCTGTTGGGCATTGTGACCAGCCGCGACTACCGCGTCACGCGCATGGACGGCACCGAGCGCGTGGTGGATTTCATGACTCCGCGCGAAAAGTTGGTGGTGGCGCCGTTCGAAACTACCAGCTTGAAGGAAGCCAACGACATCATTTGGGACCACAAGCTGAATTCCCTGCCGCTGGTGGACGCCAACGACAACCTGGTGTGCCTGGTATTCCGCAAGGACTACGACTCGCACAAAAGCAACCCCGACGAACTGTTAGACGACCACAAGCGCTACATGGTGGGCGCGGGCATCAATTCCCGCGACTTCGCGCAGCGCGTGCCTGCGCTGGTGGAAGCCGGTGCCGATGTGCTGTGCATTGACAGCTCCGAAGGCTTTTCCGACTGGCAGAGGCTGACCATCGAATGGGTGCGCGAACATTACGGCAACGAAGTGAAGATTGGCGCGGGCAACGTGGTGGACGAAGAGGGCTTCCGCTTCTTGGCCGAAGCCGGGGCTGACTTCGTGAAGATTGGCATCGGCGGCGGCTCTATCTGCATTACCCGCGAAACGAAGGGCATCGGCCGCGGCCAGGCAACCGCCACCATAGAAGTGGCCAAGGCGCGCGACAAGTACTTCAAAGAAACGGGCATTTACGTGCCCATCTGCTCCGACGGCGGCATTGTGTATGACCACCACATTTCCTTGGCGCTGGCCATGGGGGCCGACTTCGTGATGCTGGGGCGCTACTTCGCCCGCTTCGACGAAAGCCCGTCCAACAAGGTGATGGTGAACGGCACCTACATGAAGGAATACTGGGGCGAAGGGTCCGCCCGCGCCCGCAACTGGGGCCGCTATGACCTGGGCGGCAAGAAGAGCCTGTCCTTCGAAGAAGGCGTGGACTCTTACGTGCCTTATGCTGGCAAACTGAAGGACAACATAGCCGTGACGCTGCTGAAGATCAAGAGCACCATGTGCAATTGCGGTGCCCTGACCATCCCGGAGTTCCAGCAGAAGGCCAAGCTGACGGTCATCAGCTCCACCAGCATAGTGGAAGGTGGCGCCCACGACGTGCTGCTGAAAGACAAAACCCCTTATGTGACCAACGTGCAGTAGCGCTTGTCGGAGCGTATGTATTATCTGCTTGAAATATTAGATCGTGGCCGCTTTGGCATGACGTCTATCCGCCAGTGGGAATTCTGGCGCAACGTGGCGGTGTACTTTTGCTTGTACAGCCTGATAGGCCACTGGATAGAAATTCCGTATTGCCTGTTCAACGACGTGATGTTCGGCATTGTGGACCCCGAAACCGGCGTGTACGACGACCCGCTCAACCCCTTCATGATATACGGCTTCGGCGTGGTCATCTGCGCCGTGTTTATGGTGCCGCTGAAGGATTTCTTCCAGCGGAAATTCCCGGGCAATTGGCGGCCGTTCGTGCTGTTCTTCCTGGTGGCCGTGGTGTTGGCCATGGCAATGGAGCTGGGCATGGGTCTGGTGATGAACCAGCCCAACGCCGCCGGCGTGTACCCCTTGTGGGACAATTCGCAGCTGCCGGGCAACATTTTGGGTCAGGCATGGATTGTGAATGACCTGCTGCTAGGCATGCTGGTCACGCTGTTCACGTGGATGGCCTACCCCGCAAGCGAGCGTTTCTTCATGTCGCGCTGCACGCCCCGGGGCGCCAACATCCGCGCAATCGTGGTCATAGTGCTGTTCGTGGCCCTTTGCATCTACGAATACGGCTACATGGGCGTGGGCAACATCTACAACATCTATTAGCGGCGGCGCGGGCGCCGCGGTGCCCGCATGCGTGAAGGACGGCGCGTGAGGCAAGCGAAAACCTGGATAGGCCTGCTGATTGCGGCACTGCTGGTGTTGGTGCTGGCGAACGTGGCCGTAGGCGGGTTCAAGGGGCCGGACAACGCGGCGAACACCGCAAATCCGGCCAACCCAGCCACCCCGGCCCCCGCGCCCCAGCCGGCGGCCGGCGAAGGCCTGGCGGTGCGCTTCGTGGACGTGGGCCAAGGCGATTGCGCGCTGATAAGCTGCGGCGGGCAGAACATGCTGATAGACGGCGGCCCGGCGGATGCTTCGGGCACGGTGTGCCAGCTGCTGCAATCCGAAGGCATAGACACGCTGGATTACGTGGTGGTCACGCATCCTGACGCCGACCATTCCGGCGGCGTTGCGGCCGAAATCGGCGTGGTGCAGGTGGGCGCGTTCTTCAGTTCCACCACGGAAGGCGGCCGGTACACCTTCGACAACCTGAAGCGCCGCTTGGCGGACCGCGGCTTAGGGATTAACGTGCCGCAGGTGGGGGACACGCTGACGTTAGGCCAGGCCACAGTCACGTTCGTGGGCCCGGTGGGAGCCTTCGAAGAAGAAAACAACAATTCGCTGGTGCTGCGTATAGACTACGGCGCCACCAGCTTCCTGTTCATGGCCGACGCCGAATATGCCGCCGAAATGGCGCTGATAGACGCCGGGGCGAACGTGCGGGCCACCGTGCTGAAGGTGTCGCACCACGGCAGCGCCGGTGCCACCACGCGGGCGTTCTTGCAGGAAGTGCTGCCCGACTACGCGGTCATTTCGGTGGGCCAAAACGACTTCGGCCACCCGAAGCCTTCGGTGCTAGAACGCTTGGACTGGATAGGCGCGCGCGTGCTGCGCACCGACGAAAGCGGCACCATAAGGGCACAATCCGACGGCACGACCGTGACGTTCACCACCGAAAAGACAGCGGGGTAGGGCAGGGCGCGCCTTGCCGGGTGTGCCTTGCGGCGCGCGCCTTACAGCTTACCTTCGCGCACCAACTGGGCGGTCTTCAACACGCAAATTTGGGTCTTCGCGTCGGGCAGTTCGTTGGTCAACACCATGCGTTCCAGCTGGTCAAGCGGCACGCGGGTCACTTCCAGGAACTCGTCTTCATCCAGGTCAAGCTGGTGGAGCTGCCCGGTGGCGCGGCAGGCGAACAAGTAGATGCGTTCGTTGGTGTAAGCCACCGTGGGATACATTACCCCCAGGTCAACGTAGGTTTCCGCAGCGGTGCCCGTCTCTTCTGCCTGTTCGCGGCGCACGGCGTCTAGCGCGCTTTCGCCAGGGTCCATCTTGCCCGCCGGCACTTCCAGCAGCTCCTCTCCCAAGGCGTAGCGGAACTGCCGCACCATGAAGGCGTTGTTTTGGTCGTCTAAGACCATAACCGCCACGGCGCCGGGGTGGTCGACCAGTTCGCGGATGGTCTGGTTACCGTTGGGCAGCGAAACGGTGTGCACGCTTACGTGCAGCACGCGGCCGTCGAAGATGGGCTGTTCGCTGATCTTGGTTTCTTCCAGGTTCATGGGTTAGGTCCTTTGGGGCTTCGAAGTTAAATGCCAGCCGTTGCAGTAAGGGCACTGGTAGCAGTGCAGGCCGCCCGTGCCATGTTCGGCGCACGACTCAATGGCCGCTTCGGCTTCCCAACGGCTGGCGTAGCGGTTCTTAGACGTGCAGGCTTTCTTTTCCAGCACGACGTCTTTGTTCTTCGCTATCTTTTCCTGATGTGCCTGCTCACGAGCGAAAATGCCATCCATGTCGCCCAGGCCGGCCTTGAATTCGGCCACGCGCTTGGCTTTGGCGGATGGTTTTCGGCTGCCCATGGGTGTCCTTTCAGCAAGTGGGGTGCTACCAGTATAATGGGTAGCGCGGCAAGGCGCATGCCTTCCGCAGGAACAACACGCGAACACGGCGCGGGAGGCTTGGCGTGAAGTACGCTGCTTACATTTTCGATTTGGACGGTACCTTGCTGGATACCCTGCCCGACTTGGTGGTGCATACCAACCAGGCGCTGAAAGACTGCGGGTTTCCGCAGCGCAGCCGAGAAGAAATCCTAAGCTACGTGGGCAACGGCATCAAGGCGTTAATGCTGCAGGCTGTGCCACTTGGTACGCCTGAGAAGGCGGCGCTGGCGGCTTTGGACCGCTGGAAGGCGCTGTTCGAAGATTTTGGGAACGAACTGACGACGCCGTTTCCCGGCGTGGTGGAAACGCTTGAGGCCCTGCAAGCCCAAGGCGCGCGTATGGCGGTGCTGTCCAACAAGTTCGACCGCGGCACGCAAGAAATAATCCAGCAGCGTTTGCCAGGCCTGTTCGAAGTGGTGCACGGCGAATGCGAAGGCATTCCTCGCAAGCCCGATCCCACAGGCCTGCTGCGCACCATTTCCGAGTTGGGCGCGCAGCCGCACCAGGCGGTGTACGTGGGCGATTCGCCCGGCGACGTGCTGACGGCGCGCAATGCGGGTTGCGCCGCGGTGGCCATAACCTATGGCTACCACACCCCTGAAGAGATGCGCGCAGTCGGGGCCGACCACGTGGTAGACGCGTTCCCCCAGATTCTGCATCTGTAGGCGCGGAAGGCGGAAGGCGCGGCGTGGAAGACCGGCGAACCATAGCGCTAAAAGGCGTGAAAAACGCGCGTGACCTGGGCGGACTTGAAGCTGCCGACGGCGCGGTGGTGCGTTCGCGCCTGCTGATGCGTTCAGGATGCTTGCATCGGGCCACCTCCCGCGACGTTGCCACGCTGCGCGCATGGGGCGTTTCGAAGGTGGTGGATGTGCGCACGGCGCTAGAGCGCCAACAGCAGCCCGACCAGGACATTCCCGGGGCTGTCAACCTGCACCTGCCTGCCCTAAGCGAAAAGACCGTAGGCATCACGCGCGAATCGGGCGTTTATAAGCTGCTAGATGCGAATCCCCCCAACCTGGTGGAACTGTATGCCACCATGCCCGCCGCCGTGGCGGAAGACGGCCGCATGACAGCCATCCTGCAAGCCATCATGCAGCACGATTATGTCAGCGGCGGCGTGCTGGTGCACTGCACCGCCGGCAAGGATCGTGCTGGCATAACATGCGCGCTGCTGCTTTCGCTGCTGGGCGTTCCTCGCCAGCTTATCTTCGCAGACTACCTGCGCAGCAACCAAAACGGCGTGCATGTCCCCCGCCCCCTGAAGCTGCTGATGCACGCAGCGAACAAAGGGGAAGGGTTTACCCAAGCCGTGCGTGATGCCCTGCTGGCCAAGGAAGAATACCTGCAGTCGTTCTTCACCGTGGTGGACGAAGAATATGGCGGCGTGGAGCCTTATGTGCACGATACCTTGGGCATCCCCGAAGCAGACGTAGCTGCCTTCCGCGCTGCGCTGCTGGGAAGACGGCAGGGGGCGAAGGCGTGACGGGCAGCGGCCGCGCGCGCAGTGCGTTGGCCAGCGCCGTGCTGGTGCTTTTCGGCGGCGCCAGCTATGGCATGATGGCGCCTGTGACCAAGCTTGCCTACGCGCAGGGTTTCACCTGGCAGCAGACAACGTTCAGCCAAGAATTCTTCGGGGTGGTGGTGTTTGCCGTGGCGCTGCTGGTGCGCTGCCTGTGGAAGCGCGCGGCGCCCCAGCGCATGAGCGCCAAGCAGGTGCTGAAGCTGATGGGCACCGGCATGTGCACGTGCGCCACCTGCATTCTGTACACGTTTTCGCTTTCGCTCTTGCCCGTGGCTGCGGCCATAACCATGCTGTTTCAGTTCACATGGATTGGCACAGTGTTCCAAGTGGTGGCCACGCGCAAACCCCCGGCCGCTTCGCAGGTGTTTGCCGCCGCGGTGGTGATTGTGGGCACCGTGTTAGGGAGCGGCTTGGTGGGCTTGCATGACGTGGCGCTAGACCCGGTAGGCCTGGTGTGTGGCCTGGGTTCGGCCGTCACTTGCGCGGCGTTCATGTTTCTGTCCTCGCGCGTGGAAACGGCCATGGAGCCCATGCAGCGTGGGCTGGTTGTTTGCCTGGGCGGCGTGGTGTTGGCGCTGTTCGTGTGCCCGGACTACCTGCCTTCGGGCGTGCTGGTGCAAGGAATTGCGCCCTACGGCCTGCTGCTGGGCCTGTTTGCCATGTTCGTGCCCGTGTGGTTGTTCGGGCTGGGCACGCCGGCGCTGCCAGCAGGGCTTTCTTCGGTGTTGGCATCCGCCGAGCTTCCCTGCAGCCTGGTGCTAACGTGGCTGATGGTAGGCGAGGGCCTAAGTGCGCTGCAGGTAGTGGGCATAGTGCTCATTCTGGCAGGCGTGGTGGTGTCCCAGTTGCCGGCGTTGCGCGGCAAGGCCTAGCCTGCGGGCAGCGTGCCCATTGCGCCTCATGCGCTTGCCCAATGCGAGCGGTCTACGCCCCGGGCTAGACCTCTCCACTCCGCCGCTGCGCGGCTCCGGTGAAGATGGCACTAGGCGCGTGTCCCTGCTCCGCCCCGTACGCGCGCTATTCCCCGTCAACCGCTTGGGCAATCAGGGCGCGCAGTTCTTCGATGTGGAAGCCGCTTTGGCTGCTTACGGCCATGAAGGGCACTTCCTTGGGCAGGGCCAACTGCTTGCGCAGGGCGGCGGTCTGCTTTTGAACCTGCTGCTTGGAAAGCTTGTCGGCCTTGGTCAGCACCACGGCGTAGGGCAGTTCGGCGGCCTGCAGAAACGAAATCATGTTGATATCTAGCTTGGTGGCTTCATGGCGAATGTCCACCAGCGCCACGGCCAAGGCGAAGGCGCGCGTCTGGTTGAAATAGCCTTCAATCAGCTCCGACCAGCGGCCTTTTTCGGCCTTGCTCACCTGGGCATATCCGTAGCCGGGAAGGTCCACGAAGTCCGCGCCGTCCACGTCGTAGAAGTTGATGGTGGCGGTCTTGCCCGGCGTGCTGGAAACCTTCGCCAAACCCTTGCGGAACATCAACTTGTTCAGCAGGCTGGACTTGCCCACGTTCGACCGCCCGCAAAAGCTTACTTCAGGCCCCGTGGACGCCGGCAGCTGCGAAGACGTGCCATAAGCCGCAGTGAATGATGCGTTGTGGAAGTTCATAGCTGCCTTGCCGTCCTCTTCATCCGCTTCGAAGCATTACGCGGCCGCAGGCCTACTTGGCCACGATATTCACCAGGCGGCCGGCCACCACTATCACCTTCACCACGTTCTTGCCTTCCAGCAAGGCGGCCACGGCTTCCTTGGCGGCGGCTTCTATGGCGTCCTGCGGTGCGTCGGCGGCAACCATGATCTTGGCTTTCACCTTGCCGCAGATCTGCACGGCCAGCTCCACTTCGTTGGCCTTCGCCAGTTCGGGGTCGAAATCCGGCCACGGTTGCAGGTGCACGCTTTCGGTGTGGCCTAGCGCGGTGTGCCACAGCTCTTCGGCCCAGTGCGGGGCAATGGGTGCCATCAGCTTCACCAACACTTCAGCAACGTCGCGGCTGATAGGGCCGCAGGTGTCGCACGCCATGCGGCGTTCGCCCGAAGCGGCACGGCACAGCGGCGCGGCGGCGTTAGTCAGCTCCATGATGGCAGCGATGGCCGTGTTGAAGTTGTTGCGGGCGAAGTCGTCGGTCACCTTGCCCACCACGCGATGGCGTTCGCGTACCAGCGTGTCGCGCAGGGGCACCACGGCCTCAACGGGCTCTTCGGTGCCAGCGAACAGAGTCTCTTCGCCGCCTTCGCCCACCAGGTCGCACACCACGCGCCACAGGCGGTTCAAGAACTTGTACATGCCGGCCAGGCCGTCTTCGTTCCACAGTAGTTCCTTGTCGGGCGGCGCCATGAACAGTATGTAGGCGCGGCACGCGTCGGCGCCGTAGTTTTCAATCATGGCTTCAGGCGAAACAACGTTGCCCTTCGACTTCGACATCACTTCGCCGTTGCCGTCTAGCACCATGCCTTGGCACAGCAGGTTGGTGAAGGGTTCGTCGAAATCCAGCATGCCCAAATCGCGCAGCACCTTCGTGAAGAAGCGGCTGTACAGCAGGTGCAAAATGGCGTGCTCGATACCGCCGATGTATTGGTCCACCGGCATCCACGTGTTCACGGCTTCGCGCGCGAAGGGCGCTTGCGCGTTGTGCGGGTCGGTGTAGCGCATGTAGTACCAGCTTGAGCAGGTGAACGTGTCCATGGTGTCGGTTTCACGCTTGGCGGGCTTGCCGCACTTCGGGCAGGTGCACTCCACGAAGCCGGCGTGCGTGGCCAACGTTTCGCCCGCGGCCAAGTTGATGTCTTCGGGCAGGCGAACGGGCAGGTCCTCTTCGGGCACAGGCACCACGCCGCAGCTTGGGCAGTGGATGGCCGGTATGGGGTTGCCCCAGTAACGCTGGCGGGAAATCAGCCAATCGCGCAGGCGGAATTCCACCTTGCGCCGGCCACGGTCCATGCCTTCCAGCATGCCCACCACCGCTTCTTCGGCTTCGGAATGTTTGCCGCCCAGCAGACCCGTGAACTGGCCGGACTGCACCAAATATCCTTCGGCGGCCATGGCTTCGTCCCAGTCCACGCTGGTCACCACGCGGCCCTGTTCGTCCTTCAGCTGCTCATACAGCGGGTCGTCCTTCGTGACGATGATGGGGATGATGGGCAGATCGTATTTCTTGGCGAACTCGAAGTCGCGCTGGTCGCCGCAGGGAACGGCCATCACCGCGCCGGTGCCGTAGTCGGCGATGATGTAGTCGGCCACCCACACGGGCACCTTTTCGCCGTTCACGGGGTTCACCACGTAACGGCCAGTGAAGGCACCATGCTTTTCCTTGTTGCCCTGGGCGCGCTCAACAGCGGTGATCTTCTTGGCGTCTTCCACCACCTGCATGACCGCGGCTTCGTATTCGGTGCCTTCCACCAGGCCGCGAAGGATAGTGCTTTCCGGCGCCAGCAGGAAGAAGCTGCAGCCGAACAGCGTGTCCGCGCGCGTGGTGAACACGGTGATCAGCTCGTCTTCCGTGGGGTTTTCCGGCACGTTGCCTTCCGCGTCGCACAGGGTGAAGGTCACTTCAGCGCCTTCGGAGCGGCCAATCCAGTTGGCCTGCTGCTGCTTCACGCGGTCGGGCCAGCCTTCAAGCTGGTCAAGGTCGTCCAACAGCTCCTGTGCGTAGTCGGTAATCTTCAGGTACCACTGCGTTAACGGGCGCTTTTCCACTTCGGAGTCGCATCGCCAGCACTTGCCTTCTATCACCTGCTCGTTGGCCAGCACCGTGCCGCAGCCCGGACACCAGTTCACCGGGTTGTTGCGACGCTCCACCAGGCCCCGCTCCCAAAACTTCAGGAACATGTATTGGCCCCAGCGGTAATATTCCGGGTCGCACGCCACCACGGTGCGGTCCCAGTCATACGAAAAGCCCATGCGCTTGAAGCTGGCCTTTTGCGTGTCTATGTTGGCATACGTCCACTTCGCGGGGTGGCTGTTGTGCTTGATGGCGGCGTTTTCGGCAGGCAGGCCGAAGGCGTCCCAGCCCATGGGATGCAGCACGTCAAAGCCCTGCATCTTCGCCTGGCGGGCCATCACGTCGCCGATGGTATAGTTGCGCACATGCCCCATGTGGATGTCTCCGCTGGGGTACGGGAACATCTCAAGCACGTACTTTTTGGGCTTGCCTTCGCTTTCGTTGACGTTATTGATGCCGCTTTCTTCCCACTGCTTCTGCCAGCGGGGTTCCAGTTCATGCGGGTTGTAAGCTTTCATGGGCACTCTTTCCTGCCTGCGGGTAAACATGAATCCGTTCCATTATAGGCGCAAACAGGCAGCAGGGGAACGCGGATGTACCAAGGTTTCACAAGGGAACCTGGCAAAGGGCTGCCGCTTGCGCGTCCCAAGCGCTGTGATCATCGTGCGCTACGTCAGAAATTCCTGGATGTTTTGCTCCACTATGCTTACGTCAAGAGGCATTGCAACAGACTCAAACGTTGCGATCATTCCATGGCCGGGGAACAGCCCACAACCAGCGTAGGACCCCAGCTTACGCAGGGCACGGTTTGCGTATTCGGAGTCTTCCATCATGCCGAAGTGCTCCCACGCAAATTCCTGTCGAGTGCGAGGGTTCAGCACCACAAAGTCGGGGTGGACCGTGCCAGCGCCTTGCAGCACCAGTGGTTGCTCATATCGATAGGGCACGCCAGCTCGGAACAGCTTGTCAGCAATGATGCACTCAGACTTCGACCGCACGCGATTGCCTTTTTCCGTTTGGAACACGCATCCTTCCGTGGATAGCGCGGGCCCTTCTGGGCGCGCCGCCTCCCAAGCTTCTATGAATTCCTTGTCAGGCAAAACGCACGGTGTGATTAGGTGTTTTACGCAATCTAGCGTGTTCTGGTACACCTGCTCTAGCGATTCTGCTCTTGGGAGAGGGTTGGTTTGCAACGCAGGATGCTCGCTTGTTTCGCTACAAGGCGCACCTACGGCGGAAGCCGCAATCGCTCCGTTGTCCAAAGCAGCGTTCACAAGCCGCAATTCCTTTTCTGCCGCTTTCAGGATTTTGCGGTCGTAGGCTTTTTGGGCTAATTGCCGCTTAAGGCGTTCTTGATGATCCTCCAGACGGACTTCGCCTTGCCCACTTCCCAGGCGCAGCCGGTATTGGGGATACCCGTGGCTAAAGGCCACATGAAGCGAACCCGCTGGGGCGTTGGCTAGCCTTTTCTTGGTTTGGGCAATGATGGATTCCAGCAATGCGCGTTTGCGCGTCAGTTCTTGGAACATGACGGGACCTCCTGTGTTCAGGCTGCCAATACGGTGAAGTCTTTTCGGTTTACCGGCCTCTTCTTTCCGTTAGCCAATGGCGCTTCTTGCCAGCCCGGGTCCCTAATTCCGAGTGAGGGAAGTTTACCCCCGCCAGAGTAGGTTTGTCTACCATTTGTTGGTGATATTTTCGAGAGGATCTTCTTTGGCTGAGCCCATTACGCCCAAACCGCCTGCTGCAGGCTGGTTTGGGCGTAATGGGCTGGGGGCAAGCGGGGAAGATTACGCCCAAACAGCCCTCCCAGTTGGCATTTGGGCGTAATGATTCAAGTGCTTCTGCGAAAGATTACGCCCAAACGGTGGTGCGATGCGCAGTATGGGCGTAATGGGCTCGGCAGGGTGGGTTCCAGATTACGCCCAAACCGCCTGCTGCAGGCTGGTTTGGGCGTAATGGGCAGCTAGACACCTTTCGAAATTACGCCCAAAATGAGCATGGCGCAGCGGTTTGGGCGTAATTCCGGAACGAAGGCGGGGAAACATTACGCCCAAAGTGGGCGCCTGATGCCTGTTTGGGCGTAATCCGCGGACAAGTCCCCTTTGTCGTTACGCCCAAACCGGCATGACGGACGCAGTTTGGGCGTAATGGGGCGTTTGCGCGCCGCGTCCGGTTGGCAAAGCCGCGCGTCGCCGAAGGCGAGGGTCCCGGCCACAAGCTGTCCGCCCTTCTTTTCTTTGCTCTAAGCTCCCGGCGCAGCGTCCCCATCTCGTCTCATGCGCTCGTCCGATAAGAGCAGGCCTTATTTCGGGCTAGATTCTCTGCACTCCGGCGGTTACGTCGCCTCCAGTCGAAATGACGCGAGCGCCTGACGTGTGCCGCTTGTTCGGAACGATGTGTGCGCGCCTCGCTCGCTGGCCGCCGCGCATGCGCTTACCAGTTCTGGCGCAGCCATTCGTACATGCAGGCGGTGGATGCTTGCGCCACGTTCAGGCTTTCCACCTGGCCTAGCTGGGGCAGGGCAATGAAGAAGTCGCAGTTTTCCTTTACCAGCTGGCTTAGGCCTTCCTGTTCGTTGCCCATGACCAGCGCAATCTTGCCTTTCAGGTTGGCATCCCACAGGCACCCGTCCGTTTGCTCGGACGCGCCGGCCACCCAAAAGCCTTCCTTCTTGCAGCGCTCTATCACGCTGACCAGGTTGGATACCTGAGCGCAGGGCACATGGCTTATGGCTCCGGCGCTGCTTTTGTACGTGGCCGCCGTCACGCCTGCGGCGCGCTTGTTGGGGACAATCAGGCCGCTGGCGCCCACGGCGTTCGCGCTGCGGGCAATGGCGCCTAAGTTGCCGGCGTCGGTGATATGGTCCAGAATGACCACCAGCGCGCGGCCTTCGTGCTGGTCGGCGTAGTCGTTGGCCGCCCGCACCACGTCGCTTACGTTTGCGTACTGGAAGGGGCGCGCCTCCGCCATCACGCCTTGGTGGCTGCCGCGCTCAGAAAGGCCGTCTAGCTTCTTGCGGGGCACCTGCTTCACGGGCACGTTGTACTTGTGCGCCTTGCGCTCTATGTCTTCCACCAGGCCGTCCTTCTTCAGGTTGTCGGCCATCAGCACGCATTTCAGGGGCATGTTGGTGCGCAGGGCTTCTATGACGGGGCGCTTGCCTTCTATGTAGTTGGTCATGGGGCTTCCTTCTTCTGCGGAATTCGTCCTGCCAGTGTAGCACGCTTGCGGCGGGCGAAACGGCGCGCTTGCGCATTCAGGGGCGCGGGCGCGTGCGCATGGGGTACCATGGGCCCATGGCGAAAACGCGAAACAGATTGCTGATTGTGGACGGGTACAACGTGCTGCGCTCTGGCAGCCGCTACCAAGCCATAACCAACCAGCCCGACTACACCGACGACGCCTTCAACCAGGCCCGCGAAGCCCTCATCAACGATGTGGTGAACTTCGCCGGCCACAACGTGAAGGCCATCATCGTGTTCGACGCCGGCGAAAACGAATACTCCACTGGTTCGCAGGAAACCGTGGGCGGGGTGCGCATACTGTTCAGCCCGGCTGGTTCTTCGGCTGACAAAGTGATAGAGAAGCTGGCCCACGACGCCCGCGCGCGCCATGTGGAAACCCTGGTGGTCACCAGCGACGCCACCATCCAAGACACCGTGTTCGGCTTCGGCGTAGACCGCATGAGCGCAGAAGGCTTTTGCCAGGAAGTGGAGTTCTACTACGATGACGCGCGCCTGGACGAAACCCCGAAGGTGAGCGAAAAGTTCATAGTGGCCGACCGGGTGGACCATGAAACGGTCGACCGCCTGAAAACCCTGCGGGACGCACGGGGACGCTGAAGCTTCCGGCGGCCCGCTGGGCTGTTCGCCACCTTGCTCACTTGCGGTCATTTTCGCGCCGACCGCGAAAAAACACCAGGTAGAAAGATATTTCTAGTAAGCATTCGACCGTTTGAGTGGTTGAATGTTAAGACACGGGAGCGCATCTTTTGCGTCACCAACCAGCTTTCGGATTTAGGGAATTATGAGCAAACGCGACGACATCATAGCTTCGGCATTGGCCATCATCAGCGAACAGGGCATCAGCGCCCTCACGTTGCCAGCGCTTTTCGCCCACGCGCACACAGGCGCGGGCACGTTTTATCATTACTTCGAAAATCGCGCGGCGCTGGTGGAAGGCGTGTTCGCTTATTGCCACCAGGTGGTAGAAGAAGGCCTGCAAGACGTGCAGGACCAGGGCGGCTTCAGCGTGGAAGAATGGTTTTCGCAGGTGGTCAGGCGGTTGTTTGAAATCCACCGCGAACGACCCCAGGAAATGGAATTTCTGTACGCCATATACTTCGCCCACGTTATGCCCAAGCGCGAAACTCACCGCACCATCCCGTGTGCGGTGTTGCTGAACAAGGTTATCATCGCCGCGCAACAGCAGGGCTTGGCCAACGCGGCTGTGGATTCGCGGGTGTATGCGCGCGCTGTGAGGTCGGTGCTAGCCACCATCTTCTTGGGCAGCGAATGGCAGGAATACAGCATCAGCGAAAAGTCCATGGACCGCTTCGTGGCTGCCTGCTGGGCGGTGCTGCAAACCTACGAATAGCCGGGCCGCCCGCAGCGGGCCGCCCGCTTTTCGCTTCGCATTCTTCGCAAAAAAGCGACCCGCACGCGGGTCGCTTTGCAGTTGTGGCGGAGATGCATGCGAATCGAACACATCCAAGACGTTCTGCGCGCCTCACAACGGCTTTGAAGGCCGCGGGGACCACCAGGCCCCATCCATCTCCCTGTCAGCGGTGCCTTCCATTGTAGGGCACCGCGTGCGAAAGAGCTGTTGGTACAGTTATTCTAACACTCGCACATCTCCTTCGCGCCGCGTAAGGCCCTCTTCGTCGAAATACTCCAGCAGCGGCATGGCGAACTTGCGGCTGGTGCCCATGGCTTCCTTCAGCTGCGCGGCTGTGGCGCTGCCATTGGCGGCAAGAAAGGCGCTAACGGCTTCGCGGTGCGCCGCCACGGTAGCGGCGCTCATGAAGGCATCGGGTGCGTACCTGACCACGGCCCCTTCGCGCTCCAAGGCGCCAAGGGCCTTCTTCGCCAGGCCCGCGGAAAGGCCGGTTTGCGCAGCGGCGTCTGCCAGCGTGGGCGGGTTGGCGCCCGCAGCGGCATACAGGGCGCCCACCTGCTTGATGGCCTCCTGTTCGGCTAACTTCGCGCCCGCGCCGGCAATGGCGTGGCTGGCCATGCCGTCGGACACCACAATGTTGGGGGCTTGCGCCAAGGCGGCGTCGAAGCTTGCCTGGTCCCAGGCGGGGCATGCGGCCGCTCGCAGGGCTTCCTTGGGCATGCCCAGTGCGCCGGGGTTGGCGGAATGGAAGTCCATCAGCGCGTGTTCGGCCGCGCTTAGCGCCTTTTGCAGCACGCTGCGACGCACCACCACGCCGCTTTCGCCCAAAGCGCTTACCACCTTGCTGGCCACTGCCTGTTGCACGCAGGGGGCAACCTGCACAGGCGTAAGCCCCGTGGCCGCGGCAACGCTTTCTGCCGAACACGGCGTGGCTAAGAGCGCCAGGTAGGCATCAACCGTGGCTTGGGGGTTCGCATTTTCCAGCGCGTCAAGCAGCGTCAGTTCGTCGGCCGAAAGCGTGGTGCGGCGACGGGGGTGCGCATTCAGCACGGTGCCGCCGCCTAACACGCGCACCGGCGAATAGCTGCGAATGATGAAGCGGTCTTGGTAGCTTAGGGGCAGCGGCTCTTCCAGGCGCACCTGCACCAGGGCACTTTCGCCCGCACGCAGGGTTTGCGCGCCGTTGGTCAGCAGCACGCGGCCCAACACTTCCTTGGTGCCATGCGCCACGTGCACGCGGCTGCCGGTTTCAAAGGGCACGCCCCGGCCGAAGGGATCCAGGTAGTTCAGGCGTGCGTCGAAGCGGTCAGACGCCGTGACCGTGCCCGGGGCTGCCAGGAAGTCACCCGGGCGCACGTCTTCGGTGGTCAGGCCATTCAGGTTTAGCGCCACGCGGTTGCCTGGGAAGGCGCGTTCGCAGTCTTGGTTGTGAATCTGCACGCTACGCACGCGGGTGGTAAGGCCGGCAGGCAGCACTTCCAGCGTGTCTCCGGGGGCCACCGTGCCGCTCCACAGTGTGCCGGTTATCACGGTGCCGTGGCCTTTGATGGTGAACACGCGGTCCACCGGCAGGCGCGTGGCTCCTTCGCCTTTGGTGCGCTGGGCGGTTGTGGCAGCGGCGTCTAAGGCGTCTAGCAGCTGGTCAAGGCCAGCTCCGGTGCGGCTGGAAACCGGCACTATAAGGCTGCCCGCGAAGGGTGTTTGCTGCAGGCGGGCGGCAATCTCTGTGGTGATGAAGCCCACCCATTCTTCGTCTACCAGGTCGGTTTTGGTCAGCGCCACCACGCAGCTTTTCACGCCTAAAACCTGTAGTACCGCCAGGTGTTCCACGGTCTGGGGCATTATGCCGTCGTCGGCGGCAATTACTAGCAGCGCAAGGTCCACGCCGGTAGCGCCTGCCACCATCTGGCGCACGAACTTTTCATGCCCGGGCACGTCTACCACGCCCAGCTTGCGCCCGCTGGGCAGTTCCAGCTGGGCAAACCCCAGTTCAATGGTGATGCCGCGGCGCTTTTCTTCGGCCAGCCGGTCGGGATCGGTGCCGGTAAGCGCCTGGATGAGAGACGACTTGCCGTGGTCGATGTGTCCCGCGGTCCCCAGTATCAGCGATGCTTCGGTGCTCATAACGCTTGCGCCCCCTCTTTCGCTTTTGGCGCCAGGCCGGCGAAGTAGTCCGCCAGCGCCAGCGCCACTTCCTTGTATTCGTCGGCGTTCAGCAGGGTGCGCACGTCGAACAGCAGCGCATCCTTCTTCAGGCGGCCCACCACGGGCACGTCGCGCTGGGAAACAAGCATGCGGTCGGCGTCAAGCGCGCTGCCTTGCAGGAAGCGCACTTCCACGGCGTAGGTGGGTATGTCGCATGCGGGCAGGGCGCCGCCGCCCGCGCGGGAAATTTCGGGCACCACGGCAACGGTGGCTGCTTCGGCGGGCACTACGGCCGTGATGGCGGCCTTCAGCGCTTCGGCGTTTGGCAGCAGCTCTTCGGCCGGGGTGGCAAGCATGGCCAACGTGGGAATTTCGCGCAGGGCCTGTTCGCGGTCCAGGTACAGGCGCAGGGTGGCTTCCAGGGCTGCCAGCGTCATCTTGTCCAGGCGCAGGGCGCGGGCCAGCGGGTTCTTCTTCAGGCGGTCTATCAGTTCCGCGCGGCCCACCACAATGCCCGCCTGCGGGCCGCCCAACAGCTTGTCGCCGCTGAAGGACACCAGGTCGGCTCCGCTCGCCAGGCTTTCGGCCACCGTGGGTTCCGCGTAGTCGCCGAAGCAGTCCAGCCGTGCGAACGCGCCAGAGCCTTGGTCTTCGTACACCAGCACGGGGAAATCATCCGGGTCGATTTCTTCTCGATACAGGTTCTCTTCGTCGGCCATGCGGCGCAAATCGATCATACTCACGCTTTCGGTGAAGCCTATCATGCGGTAGTTGCTGGGGTGCACCTTCAACAGCATGGACGTTTCGGGCGTCAGGGCGCGCTGGTAATCTTCCGCATGGGTTTTATTGGTGGTTCCCACTTCCACCATGCGCGCGTGGGAAAGCGCCATGATGTCCGGAATGCGGAATGACCCGCCAATTTCCACCAGTTCGCCACGCGAAACGATGGCTTCGTGGCCCGCTGCGAATTCAGAGAGCACCAGCATCACTGCGGCGGCGTTGTTGTTCACGGCTATGGCTGCTTCTGCGCCGGTCAGCGCGCAGATAAGCTGCTCGCAGTGCGTGTGTCGGCTGCCGCGGGCCATGGCCTGCGTGTCGTATTCCAGCGTGGAGTATCCGCGAATCACCTGGTTCACGGCTTCCACGGCGCTGGCGGCCAGCACGCTGCGGCCCAGGTTGGTGTGGATGATCACGCCGCTGGCATTGATGACGCGGCGCAAGGAAGGCTTGCGCAGCTGCAGGCAGCGCAGGGCCACCTGCATGGCCACTTCGTTGGCATCGACAGCGGTCTGTTCGCCTGCCAGCACCGCCTGGCGCGTTTCGTCTATGCAGGCGCGCACGGTGTCCGCCACTACGTCGTGCGGCGCAAGCTGCGCAAGCGGCTGCACCAGCGGATGGTTCAAAAGTTCGTCCACCTGGGGAAGCGTGCGCAAAATATCCTGAACGGCCGAATTGGTCATAATGTTCCTTCCCTCAGCAATGATGCTGCTAGTGTACCCTGCCGCGCGGCCCAAAAGGCTGCGACTTGCGGTGGAAATATCCTCCTACGCGCTTTTCTTCTTGCGATACGCAATCCAGTACAGCAGCCCCACCAGCACCGCGCCGCCCACGATGTTGCCCAAGGTGGCAAAGCAGATGTTGTAGGCAATGCCGCCCAGGTTCAGCACGTCTATGTTGGCTATGCCGCTGGCGTCAACGCCGCTGAAGGCCTTTGCGGCCAAGCCCATGGGCAGGAAAAACATGTTTGCCACACAGTGCTCAAAGCCTAGCGCCACGAATGCCATAACGGGGAAGATGGTGGTGAATATCTTGTCGACGACGCTTTTCCCGGCAAAGCCCATCCACACGGCCAAGCATACCAAGAAGTTGCACCCTATGCCGCGCAGCAGAATGACCCACCAGTCAAGGTTGATTTTGCTCACGGCCACGCTCATCATGGTGGTCCACACCGCGCCGCTGTTCAAGGCCCCGGTGTTGGCAAAGAACGCCAGCGCCACCACCAGCAGCGACCCCGCCAGGTTGCCCAGCCACACCACCACCCAGTTCTTCGCCACGGCCTTCCAGCCGATGGTGCCTGATAAGGCGGCCATTACCATCAGGTTGTTGCCAGTGAACAGTTCCGCGCCTGCCACGATGACTGTGATCAGCCCCAGCGCAAAGCACACGCCACCTAGCACGGAAGCCGCTGCAAAGGACAGCGTCGCGTCGGACTTCACCACGGTCATAAGCAGGGCGCCAGACGCTATGAACATGCCTGCCAGCACGGAAAGCGCCACCACGCGGGCAGTTTCGTTGCTGGCCTTGCCTGCGGCAATGGCTTCCGCCTTCTGCTCTAGTGCGGTGCCAGACAAGCAGGTGGGGTCGGGGATGTTCGGTTGCTCTTCTGTCATGGGCGCTCCTTGCGTTTGGTTTGTGCTGCGCTTACCTTCTCACAACCACCCCTTGGTGGGTGCATCGGATGTGCGATAGGCAGTGTTTAGCGGGTAAAGCGTGTAGTGCGGGGCGGTTTACGCCCAAAATGAACGATTCGCTGTTCTTGGGCGTAATCGTCAGAAAGTGAGCAAGGAAACGCCGTCCTCCAATATTCAAGTGTTTGCAAAGCTGCTGCGTGTTATTATGCTGCCAGCGGAATTTCCTGGCGGCTGGCTTTTCTGCGCGGCGGCCGTGAACAGGGATTCCGGACAGACGAGACTTGCGCGTGGGCCTTTTCTGCAAGGGCCATTCTGCGGCGCGCCCCATCATTGCATACAACTGTGCCACGGCGGTCAAGCATTGGCTGCATGCCTGCGCTTGTTTTGCTGTGGCCGACTACCTAGGGGGAATATTATGGCTGTTGATCGTCATCCTATGTGGGCTGAACTGGGCATGGACCTGGAAAACCACGACAACTTGTGCGCGGTGCTGCCCACTGCGTTCGGCGACACCTATCTGACGCAGGAAAACCGTCCTGAAGGCATGGCTTTCTGGGACATGGTGGTTGCCGATGTGCATGGCATCCGCCCCGAAGAGCTTATCAAGGCCCAAAAAGAAGAGGGCAAAAAAGTGGTGGGCACGTTCTGCGTGTACGTGCCCGACGAAGTGGTCATTGCAGCCGACGGCATTGTCACGGGCCTGTGCGGCGGCAGCCAGTTTTGGGTGCCGGACGGCGAAAAGTACCTGCCCAAAGACACGTGCCCCCTGGTGAAGGCTTCCATTGGCGCGCGCTTCGGCAAGACCTGCCCCTTCTTCCGCATTGCCGACTTGTTTGTGGGCGAAACCACGTGCGACGCCAAGAAGAAGGCCTACGAGATTCTGGCCGAAGACGCGCCGGTGTACGTGATGGACATGCCGCAGATGAAGCGCCCGCAAGACGTTGACAAGTGGGCCGCCGAAATTGCTCTGTTCAAGGCGAAGATGGAAGAGCTCACCGGCAACGAAATCACCGCTGAGAAGCTGGCCGAATCCATCAAGATCATCAATGACAAGCGCAAGGCCATAGCCCGCGTGTACGACGCGCGCAAAAACGCCACCAACATCCCCATTTCCGGCAAGGATGCCCTGCTGATGATGCAGATCGCCTTCTTTGACGACCCGGTGCGCTGCGCGGCCATGTGCAACAAGTTGGCTGACGAGCTGGAGCAGCGCAACGCCGACGGCGTTTCTGTGTTCCCTGCAGGCACCAAGCGCATCATGATTGCCGGCACGCCCATGGCCATCCCCAACTGGAAGATGCATCATCTGATCGAAACCTGCGGCGGCGCCGTGGTGTGCGAAGAAGCCTGCACGGGCACGCGCTACTTTGAGAACCTGGTGGACGAAACCCAGACCACGCTGGAAGGCCAGCTGCACGCTATAGCGGAACGCTACATGGGCATCAACTGCGCCTGCTTCACGCCGAACGAAGGTCGCACCGAAGACGTGCTGCGCCTGGCCAAGGAATACAATGTGGACGGCGTCATCGACGTGAACCTGAAGTTCTGCAATCTGTACAACACCGAAAAGCGCACTATAAGCGCTGCATGCGCCGAAGCGGGCATCCCGTACTTGGGCCTGGAAACCGACTACGACGACTCCGATTCCGGCCAGCTGCGCACCCGCATAGAAGCATTCATCGAGATGTTGGGATAAAAAGGTGGCCGTCCGCAGGGCGGCCACTCACACCTTTTGAACGGACTGACACATGACCTATAAGGTTGGTATAGACATTGGCTCTACGGCCACCAAAGCGTGCGTGCTTGACGGCGAAAACGCGGCCTTCACGTTGGTCATCCCCACGGGGTTCAGCAGCGTGGAAGCCGGCCGGCAAGTGCTGGCAGCGCTAGCGGACGCCGGGTTTCCCCAAGAAGAATGCCGCTTTTGCGCCACGGGCTATGGTCGGGTGGCGGTGCCCTTCGCGGAAAAGACGGTGACCGAAATCACCTGCCACGGCAAGGGCGCCGCGCGCCTGTTCGGACCCGACGGCGTGGTGGTGGATATAGGCGGGCAGGACACCAAGGCCATCGTGCTGCGCGGCGGCAAGGTGGTGGACTTCCGCATGAACGACAAGTGCAGCGCCGGCACCGGCAAGTTCTTGGAGATCATGGCCAACCGCATGGGCCTGACGCAAGACGAAATGTCGGCCCTGGCGCGCACCGGCAAGCCCACCACCATTTCCAGCATGTGCACGGTGTTCGCGGAAAGCGAAGTCATCAGCCTGATAGGGCAGGGCACGCCTCGCGAGGACATTTCCTGGGGCGTGGTGGAATCGGTGGCTTCCAAGGTGTCGCCCCTGGTGCCCCAAGTTGCCGGGGCCGCGTATTTCCTGACCGGCGGCCTGTGCGAAAACGAATACCTGATAGAACGCCTGAGCGCCCAGCTGGGCACCAGTGTTCAAACCTGCGCCCAAGCCCGCTTCGCCGGCGCGTTGGGCGCAGCCCTAAGCTTGGAATAGCCCATGACCGCCACCGTCTACTACATACTGGTTGAAAGCACCACCCAAGGCTGGGCGCTGTACAACGCGCTGCGCGCGGCGGATTGCGCGTGTCGTATAGCGCCCGTGCCGCGGGGCCTGCAGGCGTGTTGCGGCATGGCGGTGCTGGTGGAATCCGACGCCATAGAAGGCGTGCGCGCGGCGCTGGCGGCGCCCGAAATGCCAGGATACGTGGACATAGTCCAGATGGAAAACCAGTACAATCCCAAGCGGGATGTATATTGCTAAGGGCGCACGGCGCAAGCAAAGGAAGGCCATGATCTACTTCGACAACGCTGCCACCACCTTACACAAGCCCGACTGCGTGATGCAGGCGGTTGTGCAGGCCATGACCGCGTTCGGCGGCGTGGGCAGGGGAGTGCACGGCGCTTCGTTGGCGGCCGGCATGGCAGTGTTCGAAGCGCGCGAAGCGCTGTGCCAGCTGCTGGGCGCTGCGGGCCCCGACCGGGTTTCGTTTACCAGCAATGTTACGGAATCGCTCAACATCGCGCTGCAGGGCCTGCTAGGCCCCGGCGACCACGTTATCACCACGGCCGCCTCGCACAATTCGGTGCTGCGCCCGCTGTATCTGCTGGAACAGCGCGGCGTGGAACTGACCATTGTGCCTGTGGGGCCCAATGGCGCGCTGGACTGGGAAGCCTACGCGCAGGCCTTTCGCTCCAACACGAAGCTGGTGGCCGCCACGCATGCGTCCAACCTGACGGGCGACGTGTACGACGTGCAGCGCATGGCGGCGCTGGCTCACGAACACGGCGCACTGGTGGTGGTTGACGCCGCGCAGACGGCGGGTGTGGTGCCCATCAACATGGCGGAACAACGCTTGGACGTGGTGTGCTTCACCGGCCACAAGGCGCTGTACGGCCCCCAGGGCACGGGCGGCTTGGCGGTGGTACCCCACGTGGAAATCCCGCCGCTGAAAGTGGGCGGTTCCGGCACGCACAGCTTCGACCACGAACACCCCTGCGCCATGCCTGAAAGCCTGGAAGCCGGCACGCTGAACGGCCACGGCATCAGCGGCTTAGGCGCCGGCGTGAATTTCATTCTGGAAACGGGCGTGGACGTAATAGCCGCGCACGAACAGCGCCTGGTGGAAGCCTTCGAAGCGGGCGTGCAGGGCATTCCCGGCGTGCGTGTGCTAGGCGGTGGCGGTTGCGGCCGCACGGGCATTGTGGCCCTGAACGTGGGCGACGAAGACGCCGGCCGCATCAGCGACGCGCTGAACGTCGAATACGGCATCTGCACCCGCGCCGGGGCGCACTGCGCCCCGCTGATGCACGAAGCGCTAGGCACCGCCACCCAAGGCGCCGTCCGCTTTTCGTTTAGCTACTTCAACACCGAAGAAGAAGTGCGCCAAGCGGTACAAGCACTGCAGGATATAGCAAGATGTGCGGGCGCGCCACGCCCGCATAAAAGAAAGGAACGAACATGAAAACGCTTGATGGATTTGGAAAGCCGTGCCCTATGCCCTTGGTCATGGCCAAGAAGGAACTTGACGCGGGTGAGACCGACCTGGTGGTGAACGTGGATAACGAAACCGCCGTGAAGAACATCACCCGCATGGCTTCCAAGAAGGGCTTCGGCTACAAGGTGACCACCATCGAAGGCGGCTTCGCCATCGCCATCGGCGGCGACCTGCCGGCTGACGCGGCCGAAGGTGCACCCGAAGCAGCGGCAGCCATGTGCACCCCGGGCGGCGGTTGCAGCGGCTATTCGGTGTTCATTGGCAAGGACCACGTGGGCGAAGGCGACCCGCAGCTAGGCTACAACCTTATGAAGATGGCCATCTACACCTTGAACCAGGCCGACGTGGCCCCCATGAACCTGCTGTTCATGAATTCCGGCGTGAAATTGGTATGCGGCGATGAAGCCCAGATTATCGATTCGGTGAAGGAACTGCAGGAAAAGGGCACCGACGTGCTGGTATGCGGCACCTGCCTGAACTTCTACGAAATTGCCGACCAGCTGAAGGTGGGCGAGGTGTCCAACATGTATGACATCTTGGAGCGCATGCACGAATCTTCCAAGGTGATCACCCTGTAAGCATTGCGCTACACTGCGGGCATGAACACTTACGTCATAACATTCGAAAGCACCCACACCGCCATGGCGGCCAGCAAGACGCTGGCCAGCGGCGGCATAGATTTCTGGACCATTCCCACCCCGCGCGAAATAAGCGCGGGGTGCGGCATTGCTTTGCGCTTTTCGGCCGAAACGCCTGATGAAGCGGTGGGCCGCGTCTTCGGCAGCACCCGCAATTCCGGTCGCGGGGCGCTGTACCTGACGGCGGGCGAAGCCGCCTACGAAAAGCTGCTAGACCTATAAATCCAGCTGCGCCACGCCTTCGTGCCCCAAATCGTAATGGGGTAGGGCATTCACAAGCGCTTCCCGGCTGCCGGCAGGCTCCAACCACGCAAAGCCGCAGCCAGCGGAAAGCTGCCGGGGCACCGGCGCCAAGCGCCCAGCAAGCCCCTGCTTTTTCGCGAAGGATTCAAACCCCAAGGCCTGGCTGGTGGTGTGAAATGTCACCACTATGTAAAGCTGCGTGGAAGCCACGGTTTTCCTTTCGCGAAAAGGGCGGGCGCTGCACGGGAAGTATACCCCAGCAGCGTCCGCCCCAAAACATCCCAATAAGGGGCGACTTACTTGATGGTTAGGTAATAGTCCTGGCCCTTCTGCTCGACCGTCACGGTCTTCTTCTTGCGCTCGGCCTGGGTCTTCACATTGTCGCGCTGGTTGGAGTCGCTTACCATCACCAGCACCGGTTGGCCGTTGGCCTGCTCAAGGGCGTCTAGCGTCAGCAGGATGGGTTCCGGGCAGGAAAGCCCGCGGGCATCAACTTCAAGCATAGTAACCTTCTTTCTTGTTGGAACGGCGCCCTAGGCGGCCTGATCCGTAGTTGTGTCTTCGGCGGCTTCTTGCGGGTCTGCCACCACGGTGGGCTTACTCTTCTTGCGAATGTTGGCAATGGCCAACACGAACAGCAGCGCGATGCACACCACCAGCGCCACCTGGCCTGCGAAGGCGGGGCCACCTGCCACAGCGGCTGTGGTGTCGGTGGCGGCGGCAGCGGCGGCGCCGGCCAAGCCGAAGTTGTGGGCGAATGCCGCTCCCACCAACAGGCCCAGGAAGGTAACGGCGGCATCAGAAGAGCCCTGACCGGCCATAATCATCTGGCGCAGGGGGCAACCGCCAGCCAACACGGCGGCAAAGCCAACGGCGTACAGGCCCAAAATGTTCCACAGGTGCTGGGCGTGGGCAATGGGCTGACCATCGAAGGACACCTTAAAGCTGCCCACGGCAATGTTGTAGATCAGCATGGCAACGAAGATGCCGGCAATGGGCAGCAGGTTGGTGAAGTCGCGCAGCAGCCACGCATTGCGGAAGCCCGAAGCGAAGCAGATGCGGGTCTTTTGGCCCAAAGCGCCCACAATCAGGGCAATCAGCAAGGCCACAATCCACGGAGCATGCTTGGATCCGGGACCGGATTCGCTCACAGCGAACAGGGTGGTGGCCACGGAAATGACCAGGCCTAATACCAGAAGCGCGGGCAAGATCATGCCGGCGGCGGGCTTGGTGTCGCGCTCAGCGCCCAAGGAAAAGCCCATCTTCAGGAAAAGCGCGCCGGTGCCGGTGCCCAAAATGAAGCCGACCAGGCCCACCCAGGCGTTCAGGTCGCCGGCGGCCATGCGCAGCACCATGCGCAGCGGGCAGCCCAAAAACACCAAGGCGCCAATCATCATAATGAAGCCTAACAGGAAGCGCACCATAGGCGAAGAACCCGCCGTGGAGCGATATTCCCTGGTAGCGATGGCAATCAGGAACGAACCCACCACCAGGCCCACGATTTCAGGGCGGAAGTACTGCACCACAGGCGCGGTGTGCAGCTTCAAGGAACCCGCCATGTCGCGGATGAAGCAGGCGGCGCACATGGCCATGTTGGCGGGGTTGCCCAGTGCGGCCAACACAGCCATGCCAATGCCAATGACCAGGCCCACAATCAGCAGACCAGGCTTTTTGTTCAGAAAGTCCATGAAAATCCTTTCGTTTTTCGGAAAACAGGAAGCAATCAGCCTATGCCGCCGCGCAGACGGCAGCGTGAGGCTGGTGGCAGCCTGTTTTCGCGTGTGAGAATGAAAAAAACAACGGGGAATCCCCGCTTTTGCAGAAGGGCCAAGCGTGCAGAATTCGCTTGAACAGTTTCGCATTATATGTTGGAAGGCTTTGCGGCGCGCACGGCTTCGCCCAGCGGCTGTTCAGGGCGCTGAATGGGTTGTGCAAGGAACATCTTGAACCGCGCCGTGCCTACGTGCGAAAATGGGTGTGTCGTGCCGCGCCGCGTGAAAGGAGGAGCCCGTGAGCGAAATCGAGCGTATTCGCCTGACGAAACTGACGTCAAAGGGCGGTTGAGCCGCCAAGTGGAGTCCGGGCGACCTCCAGGAGATACTGAAGAAAATCACGCCTCCTGATGTTGATCCTGCGGTGTTGCTGGGCTTTGAAACCAGCGACGACGCCGCGGTGTACCAGCTGCGTGATGATCTGGCCGCCGTGCTGACAGTGGATTTCTTTACGCCTGTGGCGGATGACCCGTACGACTTTGGGTGCGTGGCCGCGGCGAATGCCCTGTCGGATGCGTATGCCATGGGAGCCACCCCGTTGGTGGCCCTGAATCTTCTTGCGCTTGATAGCGCCCTGGGCACCGAAGTGGCGGGCCGCATTATTAGCGGCGGCCAGGCGAAGGTGCAAGAAGCCGGCGCTTTCACCGTGGGCGGCCACACCATAGACGACCCGGAACCCAAGTACGGCCTGTGCGTGTTCGGTACCGTGCATCCGCAGCGCGTGGTGCGCAATGCCGGTGCCCAGCCCGGCGACGTGCTGTTTTTAACCAAGCCCTTAGGCACGGGCATCATGTCGGCCGCGCACAAGATTGGCGAAATCACGGACGTGGACATGCAAGTGGCCATAGATTCCATGAAGGAACTGAACCGTGCCGCCAGCGAAGCCATGCTGGAAGCCGGCGCGCACGCTGCCACCGACGTGACGGGTTTCGGCTTGGCGGGGCACCTGCACGAAATGCTGGCTGCCAGTGGCTGCAGCGCGCGGGTGAGCTTCGAAGCGTTGCCGCAGTTTCCGTTGGTGTGGGACTTAACGTGCATGTACTGCCGCCCCAACCGGCTGTTTTCCATCATGGACTTCGCCGAGCCGTTCACGCGCGTGGGCGGCGCAGACGAAGATGAGCAGGACAACCGCATGAGCATCCTGTGCGACCCGCAGACCAGCGGCGGCCTGCTGGTGGCCATCCCGCCCGAAAACGCCGCCGCCTTCGAAACATCCTTCGAGCGCCGCATAGGCCGCCCCCCCGCCCGCATAGGCGAAGTGACCGAAGGCGAACCAGGCATCATCACCGTTTACTAGGCGTGATTCTGTGCGCCCGTGTCACCTCGACCGGAGGCCCCGTAGGGGCCGGAGTGGAGAGGTCTAGTCCGGGGTGCGGTTCGATCGGATTGGGCGGGCACACGGGGCGCGCCCTATGTCATTCCAACCGCAGGTGCGCCTTTTGGCGCGCCGGAGTGGAGGAATCTGGTTCGGAGTGCAGGTCGCTCCCATTGGGCGAACGCTTGAGACGAACCCCCAGCGCAGCGCTTCCATCCCGCCTAGTGCGTGCGGCCCCGCAACCCGCAAGACCCCACGTCACCGCAGGCCAGGGCCCGGCCCCAAGGCCGCCCGCCCTTCCTTGCCCTATACCCCCAGCGCAGCGCTTCCATCCCGCCTCGTGTGCCCGCCCGCTGCAAGCAACACTTGCTGCACGCTCTTTCAAAGTTTCTCGGCGCAACCAGAGTAACGGTGCTATATTGCTTTTCATGAGGATAGAAGATTTGTTTCAAACGGGGGAAGCCATTACCCCCTTGCCTTCAAGGGCCGTGTGGCCCGCTGATGCTGCAAGCGGCCGCGGCAGGGGCATGCCTGACGACGCCGTGCCCCAAGGCGCCTGCTTCGTTTTGGATTCCACTACCCAGGTGCAGTTAGAGCACGTGACCAAGGTGTTTGTGAACGAAGAGCACACCATGACGGTGGTCTGCTCTCCTGACCATCTGCCTGAATTGGTGCTAGGCCGCCTGTTTTCCGAAGGCATCATCGACGGCGCGCAAGAGGTTGACCAGGTGCGCGTGTGCGAAGACGGCACGCAGGTGCGCGTGACGCTCAGCGAAACGCAGCAAATCGACCTTGTTCCGCAGCAGGTGGAAAACGTTCCCACCACCGGGGCGGGTTCGCGCGTTTTCCGCAACAGCCTGCATCGCGAAAAGGAACTGCCGCAGTTAACGCCCATCCCGTGGGACCCGCAATGGGTGTTCGACCTTTCCGCCCTGCTGACGCGCGACACCCCCATGCACAAGGTCACCTTTGGCGTGCACAGCTGCTTTTTGTCCCACGAAGGCGAAGTGCTGTACTGCTGCGAAGACTTAGGGCGCCACAACGCCTTCGACAAGGTGATAGGATGCGCGCTGCGTGACGGTGTAGACCTAACCCAGTGTGTGGTGTTTTCCAGTGGCAGGCTGCCGGTCGACATGGTCACGAAGGCCATCCGCGCGCGCATTCCCGTGCTTGCCACCAAGGCGGTTCCCACCAACAGGACCATTCGCCTGGCGCGGCAGCACAACCTCACCCTTATCTGTTCGGCCCACCCCGACAAAATGGTGGTCATGTGCGATCCCGCAAACCCGCTATAAGAAGGCCACGCAGTCTGCCCGCAGGGGCATTGCCTAAACGAGGTGGATTATTCACAATCAAGAATAATACCTGATGAAATTCGTATTTTTGTAACACCATTCGCCAACTGAATAATCATTCCAAGCTTTTTTTTGCGCGCAGTTCTGCTAAGTTGGAATGTAGTTGTTTGCGCGCCTTGTTTTGGTGTGTCTTTTGACATGCAAACAATGCGAGGGAGAGATAGCTTTTAGGTTCTAAAAGCGAAAGGATGCGCGTGCCTGCGGTCAGGAAGAGGCCAGGGCGTGCGCAGGAGAAAAAGAGGGGAGAGTGAGATTGGTGGAGCTTACCCGTAGAGGCTTCTTTAAGTCTATCGGCGCGGCTATCACGGCCACTATGGCTGTGGAAATGACCGCAGCTTCCCCGGCCTTGGCCGTGGAAACCGAAAAGGACTGGAAGCTGGTCAACACCGAAGAGTACACCAACATCTGTTGCTACTGCGCTGGTGGCTGCGGTTCGTTGTGCTCGGTGCGCGACGGCGAGTTGATCAACCTTGAGGGCGATCCTGACCATCCCATCAACCAGGGCGGCCTGTGCCCGAAGGGCGCTTCCATGTTCCAGCTGCGCAACGTGGTTGACCCGCACACGAAGGAAGTCATCAAAAGCCCTGTGCGTCAGACGAAGCCCTTGGTGCGCCGTCCCTACTCCAAGAAGTGGGAGCCCATCACCTGGGACGAAGCGGCAAAGGAAATTGCTCGCTTCACGAAGGACACCCGTGACGCCGGTTACGTGGAAACCGAAATGGTCAAGGGCAAGGAACTGACCGTGAACCGCTGCGAAAGCATTGCCAGCTTGGGCGGCTCGCAACAAAACTCCGAAGAAGAGTACCTCATCCTGAAAATGATGAGAGCGCTTGGTATCGTGGCAATCGATAACCAAGCCCGTGTTTGACACGGCCCCACCGTCGCCGGTCTGGCGGCATCATTCGGTCGCGGCTCAATGACAACTCATTGGTGCGACATGCAAAACACCGATGTCATCTTAAACATCGGATCCAATTCCGCTGAAAACCATCCTGTTAGCTCCAAGTGGCTGCACAAGGCCCACGAACGCGGCGCTAAGTGGATTGTGGTAGACCCCCGTTACACCCGCACGGCTGAAATGGCAGACATCTACTGCCCCATCCGCAGCGGCACGGACATCTGCTTCTACGGCGGTCTGTATCACTACATCATCGAGAACCTGATTGAGCCCAACCTGGAGAAATACCGTGCGGGCCGGTTTGTTCCCGAATACAACTTCGAGTACTTAACGCAGTACACGAACGCTTCCTACATTCTTGACCATGAATTCGAGTTCGACCCGCAAACGGGCTTCTTCAGCGGCTGGGACAAGGATTCCGAAACCTATAACTCCCATTCGTGGCATTACGAAACCGACCACGAAGAAGAATGGGACACCACCCCGGGCGGCACCTATGCCTGGGCGGTAGGCGAAGGCGTGCCGGAGTTTACCACCCCCACCTTGACCGTCCCCAAAAAGGACATGACGCTGACAGATGAGCGCTGCGTGTACCAGCAGATGAAAAAGCACTACAGCCGCTACACCATGGACATGGTGTGCAGCGTGTGCGGCATGGACAAAGAAGATCTGGAACTGGTTTATTCCACGTATGCTTCTTCGGCAGCCCCGGGCAAGGCGGGCACTATTCTGTACGCCTTGGGCCAAACGCAGCACACCTATGGCGCCCAGAACACGCGCGCTATGTCGATACTGCAGCTGTTGTGCGGCAACGTGGGCGTGCCGGGCGGCGGCGTGTGCGCACTGCGCGGCGAACCTAACGTGCAGGGTGCCACCGACATGGGCATGCTGGTGAACGAACAGCCGGCGTATCTGAAGTGGGCCAACACCACCGACCGCGACACGTTGGCGCATTGGCTGGAAAGCCAAACCTATTCCGATGGCTACTACACCAACAAGCCCAAGTTCATGGTTTCTGCGCTGAAGGAATGGTACGGCGAAAACGCCACTGTGGAAAACGATTACGGCTACGACTGGTGGCCGAAGGTTCCCAGCCACGACGGCTCTGACTGGACCGAGCTTTCTTCCTTCGAAAAGATGAAGGAAGGCACCATGAAGGGCTATTACGCCTGGGGCATGAACCCCTGCCATTCCGCTCCTAACAGCGGCAACGTGCGCAGGTCTATGGCGAACCTGGATTGGCTGGTTGTGGCTGACCAGGTAATCACCGAAACGGCGGACTTCTGGGACGCGCCCGACATGGACGCTTCCACCATCCCCACCACGGTGTTCTTCCTGCCGTGTGCGCTCATCTACGAAAAGCCGGGCACCATTTTGAATTCCGGCCGCTGGGTGCAGTGGCGCTACCAGGCCGTGGAGCCGTGGGACGAAGCCAAGCCCGACTACGAAATCTGCGACATTTTGTGGAAGGAAATCTGCGCCCTGTACGAAGCCGAAAAGAACGATCCGAAGACGGCTAACCCCGATCCCATCCTGAACATGAAGTGGGATTACTACTTGGATGGCAAGATTGATCCCATCCCGGTTGCTTGGGCCTTGAACGGCTACAAGGTGGAAAGCTCTGACTGGAAGAGCGGCTTTACCAGCAACCCCGACGGCACGCTTTCCAGCGGCAGCATCGACTTGCTGGCGGGTTACGCGGGCCTAGGCGCCAATGGCTCTACTGCCTGCGGCATGTGGATTTACTCCGGCTTCTTCGCCAACAACGACGCCCCGTGCGACCCGTCCAAGCAGGCAGTCGCCCGCCGCAACAACGTGGACTCTTCCGGCTTGGGTCTGTACTCCGAGTGGGCCTTCGCGTGGCCGAACAACCGCCGCATCATTTACAACCGCGCCTCGGCCGACCTGGAAGGCCAGCCGTGGAACGAAGAAAAGGCGCTGGTGAAGTGGGACAAGGACGCCCAAAAGTGGCTGACCGGATACGCCAACGGCATGGATATTCCTGACTTTGCCGCCACTCGCACGTTGACGGATGGCACCGTGCAGCAGATTGAGCCTAACAACAAGGCGTTCTTCATGCTGTGGGAGCAAAACGGCCGCTTGGAGTCCTATGGCATGACCGACGGCCCGTTCCCCGAACACTTCGAGCCCTTCGAGACGCCGCTTTCTTCCAACCCGCTGAACGGCTTGCTGAATTCGCCGTGCTTCCTGGGCCGCAAGTTTGTGGACGACTCCACCAGGCGCGGCAGGGTGGAAGACTATCCGTACGTGGCCACCACCTATTCGGTCACCGAGCATTGGCAGACGGGCGGCCAAACGCGCGCTTGTCCTTCGCTGGTGGAAGCGTGGCCGGGCGACATGATAGAGCTTTCCCAGGAACTGGCCCTGGAAAAGGGCATTCACACCGGCGACCATGTACGCGTGTGGAACAGGCGAGCTTCTGTGGTGGTTACCGCGGTGGTCACCCCGCGCGTGCGTCCGCTTACCGTGCAGGGCAAAACCCAGCACCTGGTGGGCATGACGCACCACTTCAGCTGGGGCAAGCTGTTTGGCAACACCACCTTAGGCGCGGTGAACGACCTTACGCCTAACGTAGGTGACCCCAACAGCCAAACGCCTGAATACAAGGCGTTCCTTGTCAACATCGAAAAGACCACGGTGTAAGGAGGTGACCCACAATGTCTGATAAAGCTTTCCTGTTTGACGCTTCCAGGTGCACTGGTTGCAAGGGTTGCCAAATTGCCTGCAAGTGCTGGAACAACCTGCCCAGCTCGCTGGAGATGAACCACTACAAGTTCACGGGTTCTTATCAAAACCCTGCAGACCTGAATGGCGATACGCGTCTGATCATGACGTTCAACGAATTCGAGAACAAGGCTTCCCAAAAGCGCGTGGGCAATGCCATAACAAGGCGTTCGTGCCAGCATTGCACCGACGCCGGCTGCGTGAGCATCTGCCCGGCAGGTGCCCTGTTCAAAGACGAAGCCACGGGCCTGGTTACCCATGACGCCAGCAAGTGCGTGGGTTGCCAATACTGCTCTTCGGCCTGTCCGTTCGAGGTGCCGCGTTACACCGACGACGGCCTGCGCACGGTCATCAACAAGTGCTATGGCTGCGTGGACCGCGTGGCTAACGGCATGGCGCCGGCCTGCGTGACCACGTGCCAGCCCGAAGCCTTGCTGTTCGGCGACCGCGCTGACATGATTGCCCAGGCGCATCGCCAAGTGGCCTTCCTGAAGGAACATGGCTACGAAGACGCCTGCGTGTATGGCGAAAACGAAATGGGCGGCCTGCATGTTATCCAGGTGCTGAAATACGGCGTGGAAAAGCATGGTCAGGTTGAAAACCCGCAGGTCATGGGCACTGTTGGTGCCATGAATGTGATGAAGCCGCTGACAGGGGTTGTCGCCCCGCTGGTGGTGGTCGGCTTGGGTGCCATGTTCGCTTTGGCCACGGGTTACAAGCGTAACACGCTGGCGTACAACAACGAAACGCAAGACACCATTGCCCTGGAAACGGGCGAAGTGGTGAAGACCGGCGACCCGCAAGATTCGCGTACCTTCACCGAGGCGCTCACCGAAAACCTGCCGTTTATGGAAGCCAATCGGAAGAAGAAGCAGCTTGAAGCCGAAGCTGCCGCGAAGGCTGCCGCCGAAGCGGAAGCTGCCGCGGGCTCTGAAGCTCAGGTCCAGGCTGCTGATACCGCCGCGGCCACCGAAGAGGACACCCAGGAAGGGGGCGAGTAACATGAGTCATGCTGTTGAAGTTTCTGCTGAAGCCGCTGCTTCCGATGCTGCATTCTTGGAGCAACGTGAGACTGAAGGGACGCAGCGTTTTATCAAGCGCCATTCCCTGCAGGCCCGTATTACCCATGGTGTCACCATCATCTGCTGCATTTGGCTTATGATTTCTGGCCTGTTCGTGTTCATCCCACCGCTAACGCAGATGGCAGGTGCCGGCGTGGTGTTGGCCATGCGCATGTCGCACCGCGTTATCGGTCTGGTGTACGTGCTGGTGCCGGTGATTAGCGCCATCCTTGCCCCGAAGGGTGTGCTGCACATTCTGAAGGTGAACCTGTGCAAGTGGACCAAAGACGACAAGCTGTGGATGGGCCTGTTCTTCCCGTATTTGTTCGGCTGCAAGTGGATTCACATGCCCGACCAAGACGACCAGAAGTCTGGCCAGCGATTCGCAGATGGCATGCTGTGGATTTGCGGCATTCTGATGGCGGTGACTGGCGTGGCGCTGCTTTTGGGATCTACGGTTGTAGATCTAGGCGTGGCCGCTCATTCGGTGCTGCTGTTCCTGCATGATCTGGGTTTCTTCCTGCTTGTTATTTTCGTGATGGCCCATATTTTCCTGGGCGCAGGCATTTTCCAGCCGTACCGGGGCTGCTACAAGCTCATGTTCGGCAATGGCATGGTTTCTGAATCCGACGCGCTGTACCACTGGGGCCACTGGGCTCGCCGCGAACTGGAATCCGGCGAAAACGTGGTTGTGGTGAAGAAGGACGAAAAGTAGTCCTGCTGCAGTAGTTTTGCTGTCGGTCCCGCGGGGTGTTATCCTTGCGGGACCGACTGTGTTTGAGGGCGCCGCGGCGGTTTGCCTGCGCTGTGCGAGTGTGGGCGGGTTGGCCGTGCGCTTCGAAAGTTCGTTTGAAGGGGTTGTATGTTTCTTCCGCTGATTGATAGGGCCATAGCCAGCTATGACGATACGGCATCATCTGCTGACAAGGCTCGCCTGCAGTTCTTCCGCGCCTTGTGGGGCGTGCAAGATTCTTGCATGGCTCCGGTGCCTGCCGACTACACCATGGCTTCCCCGCAGGCGCTGAAGGCGTGGAACGCGGCAGGGGAAAGCGTGCTTTCCCACAAGCCTGTTCCTGTTTCTGCGCCCACATTGGCTGCCGCCTGCGCGGCGCTGGCAAATTGCCTGGCCGGGCAAGGTGCGCTGCCGGAAGCCATCACGGGCGCCCTGCAGCAGGCGCCTTGGGAAAGCCTGGTGGAAAGCGCCGACAGTGCGCTGGCAGGGCAAGACCCCACGGCTTTCTTGGACGCCATGGAGCAAGCGGCGCTTGACCACGTTAGCCCCGATGCTGCCTATCACGTGGCCATGGTGGCTTCGCTGGCGCTGCGCACACAGCTGGAAGCGCCCGCAAAGGCCATCTACGACGCCATGCTGGTCGCCGAAGCCGACATGCCCCGGCCCCTGAAATGCCCCGTATGCGGTTGCGCTCCCACTTTGGCGCGCGTGGGCCTTACCCGATCCAAGAACGGCCGCGCGAAGGAATTGTGGTGCAGCCAATGCGGCACGGCGTGGGAATTCGAGCGCGTGCGCTGCGGCCGATGCGGCACGCAGCACCAAGGGCACCTGCACTATTTCAGCCTGGAAGGCGACGATTCCCACCGCCTGCAAACCTGCGACGAATGCGGTAACTACCTGCGTACCGTGTTCCAGGGCGAACAGGCGGTTTCGTTTTCCTATGAAGTTGAGGACGTCGTGATGGCGAAGCTTGACCAGGTTGCCTATAATCAGGCGGTGTCGCAACAAAGCTAGCAAAGGAGACGCCATGGCAAATCAGACGGAGCGCGCAACAGCGCCACAGCGGGCATGTTGGTGGGGTGCTGCGTTTTTAGCGGCCTGTCTAATTTCGCTTGTGGCGGTGTGCTTCGCGCCAGCCCATGCCTGGGCGGACTATTCCTTCCGCATTGAAGCGTCCGATGCGCCTTCTTTGCAGGTGGGAAACGAATTCACCCTGTCCGAAGTGCTGGAAAAGGTGGACGACACGGGCTTTACCATGTATGCCCTTTCCACGGCTGTTTCCTTTGATTCTTCCGTTATTGAATACGTAAGCTCCGAAGCTTTCCTGACGCAGGGCACGGTCAGCCTGCAAAACGGCGCGGTGGTGTATAACGCTTTGGCCCCCATGGCGGGCACGGTCTGCACTAACCCCACCACGCTGTGCAACCTGGTATTTCGTGTGGTAGGCGAAGGAACCACCACGTTAAGCGTCACGCGCGCCGCCGTTTCCACCTATTCTGGCATGGCTTCGTATCCGGTCGTTGCAACAAGCCTTACGCTGACGTGTGGGGGCGCCCCCGCTGCTCAGCCTACCCAGGAAGAAACGGTTCCCCAAAAGGCGGATGCCACGCAGGAAGATGCTGGCAAAGACACGCCGGCAGCGGTGGCTGAAAACGTGAAGGCAGACAAGACCACCGCGTATTCCGATGGTGCAACTTTAAGCAAAGACGACCTGATCAACTTAGTTACCAGCGGCATGACCATGCAAGACCTGCAACAGGCGGGGTTCACCGATGACGAAATTGGGTCGGCCTTGCTGGAGGGCTTGACTGCAACCGACCTTGCCGTGATGGAAGCCGCAGGGTATACCACCACCCAGCTGAAAACGTATGGCTACACCGATCAGGACCTGGCAGACATAGCCGCCGGCACGGGATTGGTGGCTCCTTCGGAGTCCACTTACACTCCGACGGAACCGGCCGTTGTCAACGAGCCGGCGCCCATGGCGAACAATAATGCGAATTCCGATTCATTTCCCGTAATTCCTGTTATTATTCTCGTGATGGTACTTATTGCGGTTATTGGCGCAGTTGTTGTGCTGGTGCGCAAGAAGGCCCCATCTGGAACCAGTGATGGGGAAGGCGAGGGTAACTAGCGGTGTCGGTAGGTGTGACGTCGCACGTAAGAGAAAGGAAAGGACGCATGGACATTTCTTCTAGGGGCGCAACGACCGCCTCAACGACGAGTGGCTTGTCGCACAAGTTGCTCTCCATCCTGTTGACCTTGGCATTGGTCATAGGATTTGTTCCGCTGTCGTCAAACACCGCCTTAGCGGCCGGTGAAAACTTCGGTTTGACCTACGGCGACCCCACCAACTTGGTGGTGAAGGCGGGCGACACCGTGCAGGTGCCCGTCAACATGATCGCCTACGATTCCGCCAAGGCGCTAAACGCCGCGCAGATTGACTTCAACTACGATAATACGGCGTTGTCGGTGGAATCTGTTACCTTTGGCTCCGCGTTCGCGAATGCAAGCACTGATTGGAATACCCCCAGTGCTGGCAATCTTCGCCTGTCGTTCTACAACTTCACGGGTGATGCCACGGCGGGTGTGTCGGTTGCCACCATCACGTTAAAGGCTGCAGCAGATACAACCTTTACGGACACGACGTTCGCCGCTCCTGTCGCTGTTGCGAAGGCGTCTGATTCTACGGACGACCAGCCCGTTGCCGTGCAGGGCCTGATTGGCATCTCTTCTGGCCGTGTGGACATTCCCGACCAGGGCGCACAGTTCTACACCGGAAGCGCCATCACCCCGTATAGCGGCTCCATCAACAAGGTGAAGGTTGACGGTACCAGCACCCGCATCTACGAGGGAACCGACTACACGGTCACCTACACCAACAACGTGGAGTTGGGCAAGGCAACTGCTACCCTTACCGGCATCGGTAAGTACATCGGCACCAAG
>JAUNIP010000087.1 GCA_030523425.1 Coriobacteriia bacterium | reverse complement strand
CTGCTCGCCCTGTTCGCCGGTGTCCGACGTGGCATACAGCACCACGCCCGCTAACACCATAAGCGCGCCAATGGCCTTCAGCGGCGTGATGGCTTCGCCGAAGAAGACAACCCCCCATACAATACCCCACACCACCGTGACGGCGCGGTTGGCATAGGCGAACGTTAACGGCAAGCGCTTGATGACCTGCTGCCAGCCTATGGCGTATATGCCCAGCACCACAATCATGCCGCCGTACAGCCCAACGAAGCCCACACTTAGGAAGTCGTAGCCCGCTGCCAGCTTGGCGCAGATGCCCGAAAGCGAATAGAACACCAACAGAGCATGCAGCAACAGCACGGCTTTCGCCTTGCCGCTGATGTTGGGCTTGTTGGCCATGGGCTTCGCTCCTGTTCCGTGCCGGACATACAACCCCTTATTTTATCACGCCCGCATGCCCTACGCGTGGGTTCAGCCTAAGCCGTAAGGTGTTACCATGGTATGCAGCGTTTTCCGCGCAGCGACGGCGCCTTGGAAGCGCCAGAAGTGTCCGTACCCGTGTACAGGTAAGCCTATGAACTGGTCAGATTTCTATTACCTTGCCGTTGTGGCCTTAGCCTGCGTGGGGCTGTGCGTTTTCATGGTGCGCAAAGCCGCATGCCTTACCAGCGCCACACGCACGCACACGGCGCTGGAACTGGGCAGCCTGTGCGCCATACTGCTGCTGGGATGCGCCGCCGTGTACGGGTGTTTTCTGTGGGGAAGCCACTACTTCGCCTACACCGACGTGGGCGCAGACTCCATAGACCAGTACGTGCCCTTCTACCTAAGCCTGATCGACAGCGTACGTGAAGGCACGTTCAGCATGTGGAACTTCGACTTCGGCTTGGGCACCAGCGCGCTGGGCTATCAGTCGTGGCTGTTCGATCCCTTCAACCTGCTGCTGGTCCCTGCCGGCCTGCTGTTGGGCGATGGCGCCCTCAGCGGCATTTTGGCGTTTCTGCAGGTGCTGAAGGTGCTGCTGTGCGGCGTGCTTTTCGACCGGCTGCTGCTGCGTTTCTGCGAAACGCCCCTGGCGCGTATCCTGGGCGCGGGCGTGTATGCCCTGTGCGGTTACTTGTGCCTGTGGGGGCAGCATTATTGGCTGGGAAGCGTGCTGGTGGTGTTCACGGCGCTGCTGTGGGCAGCAGAACTGCTGATGGAGCGCTGGAGCGTGCCGCGCTTCGTGTTCGTGGCCGCCATGTGCGCCTTGGCCGCCGGCTGGAGCCCCTATTGCGGCTTCATGATGCTGTTAGGCACGGCCATCTACGCGCTTTTGCGCATTATCAGCCAAGCGAAGGGCACAGGCGGGCAGCAGGCGGCAAACGTGTTGCGCGACGTGGGCCGCTTGGCCGCACCGGTGCTGTGCGGCTGCCTGGTTGCGTGCGTGGCGCTTTTACCTTACGCGCAGTTCCTGTTCGGCGAAACGGGCCGCGTGGGGGGCACGCAGGTGTCCACCGCATCGAAGGCCCTAGGCTTTGCCGCGTCGTTCGTCCCGCTGCGCTGGATTCCCATGATTGCAAGCCGGCTTCTGGGCATCAGCCTTATAACCAGCGGCGAAGCTATCCCCAACGATTTGGTGCCCGCCACCCAGATGTTCCAGTATGTGAACTGCTACGAGCTGTTGGCCTTGGGCCTTTCCGTGGCAGCCTTGGTGCTGTTGGCGCAGTTTTTGCACTGGGCCTACACCGAACTGGGCCGCAAGGACAAAATCCTGGTTACCATTGGTATGGTGCTGGTGCTGCTGTACTGCTTCAACTTCTTCTTCCCCGCCTTGTTCAACGCCTTTGTGGAGCCGAAATACCGCAGCGCGTTCGTGGTGATTGCGCCGCTGTGCATTGCGTGCGCCATCGGTTGGGAAAAACGCATCCAGGCGGGCAACGTCAACCTGCCCGCGTTTGCCGTAGGTGGCGCCATCACGTTGGCGGTGCTGGTATGGGCACTGGTCAACAGCGTAAACGACCGCCTGCTGTGCGCGTTTGAGCTGGCGTGTTTCGTGGCCATTGTGGCGCTGATGTTGGTTGCTTGGCGCAGCGGCGCGAAGGGAAGCGCTTCGCTGGGCGCCGTGGTGGTGGTGCTGTGCGCAGTAGTGCTTGCCTCTTCGGTGGCCGATGACTTCTTCACTACCAACAAGCGCGTTTCCTGCACGCAAGACAACTTCCCTGCCGCCACGCAACCTAACGTTTCCACAGAAACGCAGGAAACGCTAACAGCCTTGGCCGAAGCCGACCCGGAATTCTACCGCGTGGAGAAAACCTACACCGACTGGACGTGGCTGAACGATTCCCTGGCAGAAGGCTTCCACGGCGTGAAGGCCTACAATTCCACCACCGACAGCGACATCGTGGAGTTTTTCAGCGCGGCCGCGCCCGACATGATGGCCTACGGCACCGCCTACCAGCTGTACTTCAATGACCCGGACGTGCCCGTGGTGAACAACCTGCTAGGCGTGCGCTATCTGCTGAGCGACCAGCCCGTTGAAATGGAGAGCTTCCAGCCGTATACCCAAATAAACGGCGTGTATGTCTACCGCAACGAAAACGCCAGCATGTTGACCTCGCGCACGTCGTGCCTGTCCGAAAGCGCTTTCGCCGCGCTGCCTACCACCGAAGAGAAGCGCGCCGCACTGGAAGAATACCTGGTGGTTCCCGACGACGTGGCCGCTTCTTCTGCGAACGCCGCCACAGTCACCAGCCAAACGGCGGGTTCGGGCGATGTGCTGACGCAGGCAACCGTGAATTTGGGCTCCACCGACGACACCGTGACCGCCACGGTGGAAGCCACCCGCAATGCCGTGGCCATGCTTTCCATCCCCCACACCGCCGGCTGGACCGTGAAACTTGACGGTCAACCCATAGAAACCTTCCGCGCCGATTTGGGCTTCATAGGCTTCGAACTGCCCGCAGGAACCCACACCCTGGAAGCCCACTACGAAGTCCCCGGCACCCAAACCGGCCTGATTCTGACAGCAGTAGGCCTACTGCTAACCGTAGCCGCCTGCCTACTGGGCACCCGCCTGAACACCCGCACCCCCACAGGCCGCCACACCAAAAAATAGAACCGCCCACATCGGGCGAAGTCCCGACACCTCCAGCTGCCCAGGGGCGTTTGTATGCGATGCAAGAATCATGCGCCTCGGCAACGTGCTCCAACCGCCAAAGACTTCCCGCGGGGGATGGCGGATGCCTTTCGGGCGACCTGCTGCGCTGCTTGACATGTGAAATGGGGACGTAG
>JAUNIP010000034.1 GCA_030523425.1 Coriobacteriia bacterium | reverse complement strand
GGGCCGCTGGGCCACTACTTATTCCACGTGTTGCATTCGCATTGAAGATTCAAGGTATAAAATCAACTATTTGAAAACAGAAGCAGACTGGTCTAGGCCGGTCTGTTCTTTATGCCGCGTAGAAAAACGATTGGAGCTTTATCGCATGAGGTTTACTAACGGCCGCTTGGCCGCCAAGGCTGTCAGCGCTTCGCTAACGGTTGCATTGACGTTTGGTATGGTGCCCTGCGCTTGGGCGGCCGAAGAGCCTGCCAACGCCGGCAATTCTTCGGAAAACACCGAAGAAACCGCTGGCCATACGTCTAATACTACTTCCAGCAACACGGCAACCGCCAATGAAGCGAATGCCGGCGGGGGCTCCCATTCGCAGATTATCAACGAAGTGGTGGTAGACCCCACCAACGAAGAGGAAAACACCAACACCGCGGAAAACACCGCCACCGAAGAAGCCGCCGTCGAAAGCGAAGACTCCGCCGAGAAATCTTCCGATGACCCCTACGCTTCCGACTACGTGGTGGCCACGCTGAATCGCACGTCTAGCTACGGCTCCATGAGCCTGATTTCGTTTCCTGACGCCATAGAGCAGTCGTGCCGCATTGCCCTTACGGGGTGGGAGCAATCCGACCACGTGGTGGTGCTGAACGCCGCCGATTCTTCCAACATGCTTTCGGCTGTATCGCTGGCAGGCGCGCTGGGCTGCCCCATCTTGCTGGTGGAAGGCACCGAAGCCTCTGACGTGTTCGCCGAAACGCTTGACGCTTTGGGCGTGAAACAGGCGGTAACGGTGGGCAAGCAGGGCGCGTTTTCCCAGGCGCTGCTGAATCAGATGGCGCAGCTGCCCGAAGGCGCCGCCAGCCTTTCCGGCTGCACGGACGCCCAGGTGCAGATGGCCTGCTACAACTTCGGTCTGAAGATGAACTTGTGGAAGCCGGGCAAAATTTACGTGGCGTCTTCCGCTGTTGGCCTGCATTCCTTGGCCGCTTCGGTGTACAGCGCCGGCGCGCCGGTGTTCACTTCCATGCCCAACGGCCATTTCCAGGAACAGCAGCGCGAAGCGTTGGCCCAGGTGGTGGCTAACAGTGCCACCACGAATTGGCAGCTTGTTGCGTTAGGCGACGAAAGCGTGCTGAGCAAGTCCAGCTTCCAAGAAGCGCTGTTGGCCGTGCAGTCTTCCTGCGTGAAGGCCAAGGTTTCGCGCGTGGAAATACAAGGTGACATTTCCGCTTCCATGGAAGTTGCCCAAAACCTGGCTGAAAGCGGCAGCATCGGCTGGGATGGCATTGCGCTTTCGGCCCCCGGGGACTTCGTTTCCGCCGTGGCGGGCGCTGCGGCGCAGACCCACGCCGGCAAGGCCTTGGTGCTCATCGACGATGAAAACGCCCAGGGCGTTGCGGAATTCTTGGCGGACCGCGGCATAGAAGAGCTGCTGTATCTGGGCAGCACCCTTTCCACTTCCGCGCAAAGCGTGGTGGAGGCCCATCTTGGGTTTGCCGAGGTCATCTACGAAAAGCTGGGGTCCTTGAGCGCGTATGCCGACCCGCAGGTTGATTCCAATGCGTCCATTTACGGCTACGAAAACGTGAGCAAGACCGAAATCATGGAAAACATGGACGCCAACGCCATCAGCTGGGGCGACCCCGAATTCTACCAGTTCGCCATTTTGTCCGACGGCTATTCGGGCGCCGTGACGGCCGAACAGCTGGACGCCTGGATTGACATGAACGCCGGCGAAGGGTCCATGTTCAAGGGCGCAGGCAAGTACTTCATTGCCGCGGCCGCGCGCTACCATGTGAACGAAGTGTACCTGTTGGCCCATGCCGCGCTGGAAAGCGCGTGGGGCACGTCGCTGTTGGCCACGGGCGGCATTGACGGCTATGGCGGGGCGTATAACTTCTTCGGCGTGGGCGCTTACGACTCCAACCCGTCTTACGGTGCGGTATATGCCGCCGAACACGGCTGGACCACGGTGGAAGCCGCCGTCATGGGCGCCGCCGAATTCATCAGCAGCACGTACGTGAACGGCTCCTACGGGCAAAACACCCTGTACACCATGCGCTGGAACGTGAAGAACGGCGCCGTGCACCAATATGCCTCTTCGCCTTTGTGGGCCGGCAGCATCGCCAAGCTGATGAACCAATGCTACGAACTGAACGACATAAGCATGGGCAATTCCGGCTTCCGCTTCTTAGTGCCCGTTTATGAATAAGATCGTTGCGCTGTTCTGCCGAACAGCGCAACAGCGCGTGCGCTGCGCGGGGCCTGGGCACCCTGCTAAACCCCTTGTTTCCGGGCTCACGTATGCTTGATACGCTACGCCCGGAAGGCGGGGCTTATCAGGGCACCCAGGCCCCGCTCGCTGACTTTGCCAACAATGGGAGAACGGGCTTCTTTTTTGTCTTTTTTACACCAGCAGCTGGAAGGGCTGTGTGGGTGTGGGGAAGCAGGCGGCAAAGTCGGTTAGGTATTCAGTGCCGCAGGTTTTCAAGGGGTGGCAGGGCATGCCGCATTCTTCGCGTTCCCAGCGGCAGTTTCCCCAGCACAGGGGCAGCAGGGCGCAAGCGGCGCATTGGGGGTCTTCGCAGGGGTCAAACGACACGGCGTCTAGCACGGGTTCGCTGCCATCCATTAGGTTGAACAGGGCGTAGCGGGCATCTCCCATGCGGCCGTCGCAGGCATACACGTCGCCAATGTTATCGATGTTGAAGTAGTTGTTGCGCTGCCCGTTGCAAAAGCGCGTGCCCGGCTGCAGCAGGGCGGACAGCATAGGCGCGTTCAATTGTCCTTGCGCCTTCATTAGGTCGTGGCAGGCGCGGTGGAACTCTTCGTGCGTGAACAGGTCAAACGCCGGTTTGCAAAAGCGGTTTTTACCGAAGAAGTGGCCGTAGTCGTTCAGCTTCACCGGCGTTACCGAAACGCCCAGGCTATCCAGGTCTTCTTGCAGCTGCGGTACCAGCGGCAGGTTCACCTTGTCGCAGTTGCAGATGACGTTGCACAGCACGCCCGCATCCGCTAGATACCCTATGGCAGCTTTCACCTGCGCATAGGGGTTGCCGCCTTCCACGGTGGGACGCCGGTAGTTATGCTGTTGTTCGGGGCCGTCAACGGTTATGAGCACGCTGGAAACGCCCGCCTGGGCAATAATGCGCGCCTCGTTTGGCCCTATGCGCGTGCAGTTGGACAGCATGGAGCAATCAAAAGCCACCCCGCGCGCCACGCAAAATTCCTGCATCCAGGCAGCCATGCGGGCCACCACATCCAGGCACAGCTGGGGGTCGCCGCCGTACCATTCAAGCTCTAACGTGGTGAAGCCGTCTTGCGCGTAGCGTTCTTCTACGAAGTGGTATACCGCCTGTTCAACTTGCTCTGACATGAACACCCGCGGCGCGGCTTTGTCCGATTCGTAGCAGTAGGGGCAGCGGCAGTTGCACGCGTACGTGGGCGCCAAGGAAAGCCGCAGCACACTGCGGTCGGCCCGCTGCTGGGCAAACAACGCATGCTGGGCGGCAATGCATGCGGCTGCGCTGTCAGCCAGAAATCCCGCTTCGTATAGTTGCGGCGCCCAGGTTCCCGCCGCCTGTTCGAAGCAAGCAAGAACTTCCTGGTCAACGCTGGCAAACCGTCCTGTAGACGTATCCAGCAACAACATGCGCCCACCTTCAGCCGGCGCAGTAATAACAAATGGCGATTTCTCCATGTATTCCTCCTGGGGGATAGTGTAGTCCCAAAAGATGCCTTGGGGTAGGGTCTCTTGTCATCCTTGCGCCCCGTGATATGCCCCGACTGCTAAAAACTCCCCGCGGGGGATGGCGGATGCCTTTCGGGCGTCTCTGAGAGCAAACAATGCTGGGAGTGGTACGATGGGGACGGTTCTGGGTGAAGATTTGCAATCTTTTCCTGCGCTTTTGCTTTTCTTGGGGCATAATAGATAGGCTAACGTCCTAACCTGCGCGACGGAAAGGGGGAAAAGCATGATTGAGTTCTACAAGACAACCTCCGAAGGCCTTGTCCAGCTTGAACAGGTGCAACCTGGGTGCTGGGTCAACATCATTTCTCCTACCATCGAAGACCGCAAGTGGCTGCTCAACGAAATGGAAGTGGCGCCCGAATTCGTGGTCAGCGCCATGGACGACGAAGAACGTTCCCACGTTGACCTTGACGACGATACCGGGCAGGCCTTGGTCATCATGGACTGCCCGTTTGTGGAAGAGGCCAGCCAAACCGAAGACCTGTCCATCACCCAGTATGACACGCACCCCTTAGCGGCGCTGTTCGTGCCGGAAAAGGACATCATCATCACGGTTACCCTGCGCGAAAACCAAACCATCACGGCGTTTGCCCAGGGCAAGCAGCGCGGCATGAACACCAACCAGCGCAGCCGCCTGCTGCTGCAGATGATGATGCACATATCCCGCGGATACGTTAAGTACCTGCGCAACATCGACCGCCAGTTCAACGAAAACGAAAAAAAGCTGCGCAAGACCATGCGCAACACCGAACTGATCAAGATGTTGGGCTTCGAAAAGTCGTTGGTGTATTTCTCCACGTCCTTGAAGTCCTTCGAAAGCACGCTGATGAAGATCAGCAGTGGCCGCGTGATAAAGCTGTACGAAGACGACCGCGAACTGCTTGACGACGTGTTCATCGAAATCCGACAAGCTATGGAGATGTGCACCATTTACACCAGCATTCTGAACGGCACCATGGACACGTTTTCCAGCGTTATCTCCAACAACATGAACGCCACCATCCGTACGCTGACCATCGTCACGCTGGTGTTTGCCATCCCCACCATCATCTTCAGCTTCTATGGCATGAACACCGCCGTTTTGCCGGCCGACAGCCACTGGGCCTACCCGCTGGTGCTCAGCTTGGTGGCGTGCGTTATCTGCGCCATTATTTTGGCCCGCAGCAAGCTTTTGAAGTAGCTGCGCCTTCGCGTCTGTAAAATTCTGTTAAAAGGGAATTTCTGGCGCCGAAAAGGCTTCATATTTTCTCCATATACGCTATAGTAATGCATTTGGGTGTGGGTTTTTGCGCACAGGTGTTTCGCGCCTGCTCGCAACGAAGAATGTTCCCGCACACCAAGGTGTTTCGGACGCAATACGCAAGGTAAGGAGAACGCATGGATCTACTAACCGATGCAGTATTCCTCGATCGGCTTCAATTTGCCGGCACAGCCATCTATCACTACCTGTTCGTCCCGCTAAGCATTGGCTTTGGCCTCATTTTGGCCATCCTGATGACCAAGGCGTACAAAAGCGGCAACGAAGATGATGAGCGGTTGGCGCAGTTTTGGCTGAAGCTGTTCACAGGAACTTTCGCCGTGGGTGTGGCCACGGGCATCACGATGGAATTCAGCTTCGGCACGAACTGGGCGGACTATTCCCGTTTCGTGGGCGACATCTTCGGCGCGCCGTTGGCTGCCGAAGCGCTGTTCGCCTTCTTCATGGAATCGGTGTTCCTGGGCGTGCTGCTGTTTGGCCGCAACAAGGTGGGGAAGACGTTTTACCTGGTCAGCGGTTGGCTGGTGTGGTTTGGTTCCTGCCTTTCGGCGCTGTGGATTATCATCGCGAACAGTTGGATGCAAACGCCGGCAGGATATGAGATTGGCGCTGACGGCACCGCTGTGCTGACTGACTTCTTCGCCGCGGCCTTCAACCCCTCCACGCTGCAGCGCTACGCGCACGTGCTGGTGGCCGTCATGCTGTGCGGCGCGTTGGTGGCCGTTGCGGTGGGCGCGTATTATCTGCTGAAGAACCGCTCGGAATTCGCCGGCAAGCGTCTGGTGCGCATAGGCGCCATCGTTTCGCTGGTGTGCGTAATTCTTATGGTGCCGGCCGGGCATCAACAGGCCGTGGAAGTGGCCGAAATGCAGCCGGCCAAGCTGGCGGCCATGGAAGGCGCGTATGAGTCCGGCCCCATGGGCATGTCGCTGTTCGGCTGGGTGGACGAAGCCAACCAAAGCCTGCTGACCGTGGAAATCCCCGGTGCTACCAGCTTCTTGGCCTCTGGTTCGTTCGACACCGTGTATCCGGGCCTGAATGATATGCCCGCTGAGTATCAAGACCTGCCGGTGAATGCCGTGTACCAGTGCTACCACTTGATGCTGCTGTTCTTCGGCATTGCGGCCATCGTGGTCATTTTGGCGCTGCTGGTAAGCTTTGGCGTGCTTGACCCCAAGAAGCACAAGTGGCCGCTACGCATTATGTTTATAGGCTGGGCGGCGGCGCTGCTGTCCATCGAATTCGGTTGGTGCACCGCGGAATTGGGCCGCCAGCCGTGGATTGTGTACGGTGAACTGCTGACCGCCGACGGCGTTTCGGCCGTGGTGGACCCGGTGCAGCTTATCATCACGCTGGTGCTGTTCTTGGTGGTGTATACCTTCATCTACGTGGTGTGGGCGCGCAGCTTCCTGAAGACGGTCAAGGCCGGCCCTGAAGCCATCGGCGCGGCTGAGCAAGCCGCCAAGCCGGCGGAAATGGATGTGGAGGTGCAGGAATAATGACAGTTCTGGGAGTCCTCTGGTTCATTCTGATTTTTGTTCTGATTATTGGTTATTTCGTGCTTGACGGCTTTGACCTGGGCGCGGGCGTGCTGTATCCGTTCGTGGCGAAAAGCGATGCGGACAAAATGCGCGTGCTGCACGCCATAGGGCCGGTGTGGGACGGCAACGAAGTGTGGCTGCTCACGGCGGGCGGCGCGTTGTTCGCGGCCTTCGCCCCGGCCTATGCCACGGTGTTTTCCGGGTTCTACCTGGCCATCATGTTGGTGCTGTTCGGCCTGATCCTGCGCGCGGTGTCCATTGAATTCCGCGCACATGGCAACGACATGGCCAAGCTGTGGGACGTGCTGTTCTTTATTGGCAGCCTGCTGCCGGCGCTGCTTCTGGGCGTGGCCATGGGTAACATTCTGCAGGGCCTGCAGCTCAACGACGCCGGTGACTACACGGGTGGCTTCTTCGCGCTGCTGAACCCGTTTGCGCTGCTGTGCGGCGTGTTGGGCTTGGTGCACATGCTCACCCAGGGTGCTTCATGGCTGGCACTGAAGGCCCCCGAAGGCTCTGACCTGCGCAAGAACGCGGTTGCCATGCGCAAGGTGCTGTGCCTGGCCGATATTGCCCTGTTTGTGGTGGCGGCCATCGCGTTCAACTTCGTGGTGGTGCCTTACCTGCCCTACCCGGTGTGCAACGTGGCCGTGGCCGGCGCGTGCGCTGTGCTGTTCGCGGTGGTCATGGTGGCGCAGTTCGTTATGTGCAAGGATGCCGAACCTGCGCGCGACCTGTGGGGTGTGCTGCTGGCCAGCCTGGGATGCGTGTTCATGGTGTGCGTGTTTGCGTTTACGGTGTTCCCCAACCTGGTGCCGGCTATCACGTCTACGGCGTCCATCACGGTTGCCACGGCGGCTTCCAGCGAAGCCACGTTGGGCGCCATGACCATTATTGCTTGCATTGGCGTGCCGATTGTGCTGGTGTACCACGTGTTGGTGTATCGGGCGTTCCGGGGCCGCGTGAAATAGTCCGCGGCTTCGCCTAAGGGTATGCTGGACAAAAGCCTGCTTAGTCTGCCAGGAGCAAAGCGCATGTTGGCTTTGCTCCTGGTATTTGGTGCCTGCGATGCGCTGCTGATAGTGCTGCAGGCCTTTTGCCTTTCGGCGGCCGTGGTGGTGCTGTGGAACTTCGCTCGCGGCGGCGAAGCGTTCACCGTGCTGCTGCTAGGCGTGCCCTTGACCACCACGCGCGCAGGCATGTGGCTGGGCGTGGCGCTGTACGCCGCCGGCTTTCTGTTGGCCTATGTGGCCCGCCAGCTGCTGCAATTTGCGAAGGCGAAGGTGATGGACGCCTACGGCACGCGTCAGGCCGCTTCGCTGCGCGCGCAGCTTATGCAGGCCACTTACGACCAGGGGCAAGGCGGGGTGCAGCGACGCGGCACGGGCGCGGCCACCAGCTTGGCGCTGGAAGGCATAAGCGCCGTGAAAACCTATATTGGCACGCTGTTTCCCAAGGTGGCCGAACTGATGGCGGTGCCGGCGGTGCTTACCGTGGCGCTGTTTGCCTTCGACTGGGTGAGCGGCCTTATCGCGCTGGTCATTCTGCCGTGCATCATTGGGTATATGCGCCTTTTGGGCGCGCAGGCCAAGCAGTTGGCCGCGGCGCAGCTGGGCGCATACAACCGGCTGTCCAATCACTTCATGGACACGCTGCGCGGCATGCCCACGCTAAAGGCGTTCGGCCGGTCCGGCCCGTACGTGAAGCAGGTGTACGCTGTTTCGGAACGCCTGCGCGAAGCCACGGTGAAGACGCTGCGCACGGCCACGCTGAGCAGCCTGGTGCTGGATTTGTTCCGCACGGGCGGTTTGGCGGCGGTGGCCATCATGCTGGGCTTTCGCTTGCTGGACGGGTCCATGACGCTGTTCCCGGCGTTAGCGGTGCTCATCATGGTGCCGGAATACTTCGCGGCGGTGCGTCGGTATGCCAACGACTTCCACGCCACGCTGGACGGGCGCACGAACCTGGCGGCCGTGCTAGATGTGCTGCGGGCGGGTGAAGGCGGCGGGGGAGTGGCGCGCGCGGCCGGGGCGCACGCCGTCGCGGGCGCGGGCCAGCCGTGGGGCGAAACCAGCACGCTGGCGCTTGAAGGCGTGTCTTTCGCGTATGGCGAAGACGCCCCGAATGCCCTGCAGGACGTGAGCCTGCAGCTGCAAGGCTGCTGCAAGGTGGGCGTGGTGGGCGTTTCCGGCAGCGGGAAGTCCACGCTGGTGCAGCTGCTGGCGGGCTTCAGTGCGCCAAGCGCCGGGCGCGTGCTGGTGGATGGCACCGAAGTGGCGCTGGCGTCCCCCGCGTGGCTGCAGCAAGTTACCTACATCCCGCAGACCCCCCACCTGTTCAGCGCCACGCTGCGCGAAAACATTGCTTTCTACGCGCCGGATGCCAGCGAAGACGCGCTGCAGCAGGCTGTTGATCTGGCGGGCCTGCGGGCCTTGGTGGAAGTGCTGCCCCAAGGGTTGGATACGCCCATCGGCGAAGGCGGCCGGCAGCTTTCCGGTGGCCAAGCGCAGCGCGTGGCCTTAGCGCGCGCCTTCTTGGACGCCAACCGCAAGGTGCTGGTGTTCGACGAGCCCACCGCGCATCTGGACATTGAAACCGAGCTGGCCCTGAAGCAGAACATGCTGCCGCTGATGGAGGGCCGGTTGGTGCTGTTCGCCACGCACCGGCTGCACTGGGTGAACAACATGGATGTGGTGGTGGTGCTGGAAGACGGCCGCGTGGCCGAAGTGGGCACCCCTGCCGAACTGGGCGCACGCGCGGGGGCGTTTTCCCGCCTTGTTGATGCCTTGCGCGAAGGTGGTGCAGCATGAGCAAGCGCAGCGCTGGTGGGCTGACCGCCGTGTGGAAAAACGACACCTGGGTGAGGCCGTACTTCGGGCGCTACCGCAAGGTGCTGCTGCTTTCGCTGGCGTTGGGCCTGCTCACGTTGGTGTGCGCCGTGGCGTTAATGTTTATGTCCGGGTACCTGATAAGCTCGGCGGCTTCGCAGCCCGACCGGGGGCTGTTCGAGCTGCTCATTCCCATCGGGCTGGTGCAGATATTTGGTTTCGGGAAGCCCTTCAGCGGCTACTTCGAGCGTCTGACCAGCCACGACTGGGTGCTGCGCATGACCAGTTCTCTGCGGCGGCGCCTGTACGTGGTCGTCGAAGAAGACGGCATGTTCTGGGCGGCCACCCACAAGGCGGGCGACGCGCTGGGGCTTCTGACACAAGACATAGGCCACGTGCAAAACCTGTACCTGCGCACCGTGTTTCCCCTGCTGACGGCTTGGATTCTGGGTGGCGTGATGGTGTTGGCGCTAGGGCTTATGAGTTGGCCCTGCGCCGTGATGCTGCTGATAGGCTTCGTGGTTATGGCGGTGCTGCTGCCGTTTGTGGCCTTGCTGGTCAGCGGGGCGAAGCAGGCCGCCGTGAAGCAGAAGCGCGCCGAGCTGTATGCTGCCGCTTACGACAACGTGGCGGGCGTTGCCGACTGGGTATACGCCGGGCGCGGCGAAGAGTACGTGTCCCGCGTGACGCAGGTGGGCCAGCAGCTTGACGCCTTGGAAGCGCAGATGGCGGCCAGTTCGCGTCGGCGCGGGCTGGTGCTGCAAGTGGTGTTCGCCGTGTGCGCAGTGGGCCTGCTGCTGTGGGCCGGCAGCACGTACGGGGCTGCCGCCGAAACCGCCAACTGGATAGCAGCCTTCGTGTTGGGCTTCTTCCCCCTGCTAGAAGCCTTCCAGCCCCTGCCCGACGCCGCCGTGGAGGCAGTGGGTCACGCCGATTCCGTGGCGCGCCTGAACGCCGTGGACGAAGGCGCGGGTGCGCATGCAGGGGAAGCCGGCAACTTGGAACGGAGCGGCAACGTGGAGAACATTCCTGCTGCGGTGGGCTTTTCACTACGCAATGTCACGTTCGCGTTCGAAGACGCCGCGCCGGTTGTTGACGGCCTGAGCCTTAACATCCCCGCAGGTCAGAAGGTTGCCGTGCTGGGGCCTAGCGGCAGCGGGAAGTCCACGTTGGCGCATCTGCTGCGGGGGGATTACCAACCCACCGCTGGCCTTGTGTTGCTGGATGGCGCAGACGCTCACCAGCTGAACCGCGAAGGCCGCATGCCTTCTTATGTGGGCTTCATGCAGCAAAGCAGCTACCTGTTTGCTCAGTCGCTGTTCGGCAACGTGAAGATTGGCAACCCGAAAATAACCCGTGAACAGGCCGAACAGGCGTTGCGAGATGTAGGCTTGGGGCCGCTGCTGGACCGCCTGCCGCAGGGCTTGGACACCCAAGTGGACGAAGCCGGCCTGCGCTTTTCCGGCGGTGAGCGCCACCGCATAGCCTTGGCCCGCCTGCTGGTACAGCAAGCCCCCGTGGTGGTGCTAGACGAACCCACCGTCAGCCTGGATCCGCTCACGGAATCCCAGCTGTTGGCCACCGTGTTCGAAATATTCGCCGACCGCACCGTGGTGCTGATAACCCACCACTTGCAAGGTGTGGCCGCCATGGACCGCGTGATCTTTCTGGAGGAAGGCCGTGTGGTTTTGGATGGCGCCCCTACCACCTTGGCCGATACCAACGAACGCTACCAGCAGCTTCTGGCCTTCGACCGCGGCGAAAGCGCCTGATCCCTGTCAGCTTCTTCGTCATTTGGCGCAGCTTGTCTAATGCTGGTGCTACACGGGCGTCATTCGCGCTACACTTAGGGCTAAGCGTAGCGCGCTGGCGTTATTGGTTTCGCGGGAAAACAGCCCCGGTTGTTAGGAGCATGACATGCCGAAGAAAAAGAAAGAGTCCTTCGATTACTTTGACCAGTTCAAAGAGCTGTCGGGGGTGTGTGTCGAAGCGTCCGAACTGTTGGTGTCGGCGCTGGAGGGCTGGGAAAATGCCGAAGCGCTTCTTCCTGCCATGGAGAAGATGCATGCAATCGAAAACAAGGGTGACGAAATCAATCATGCGGTGTATCACCAGGCCGCCAAGGACTTCGTGACGCCCATCGAGCGTGAAGACTTGTTGGCCATGGCGCACAACTTGGACGACGTGGTGGACTACATAGAAGATGTGCTGGTTTCGTTCTACATTTACGACGCCAAATTCTTGGCGCCTGGCACGCAGGAATTTGCGCAGCTCATCAACAAAAGCTGCATAATGCTGAACAAGGCCATGGATGACTTCCGCAACTTCAAGAAGTCCAAGAAGTTCCGCGAGCGCATCATGGAAGTGAACGACTGTGAAGAAGAGGGCGACCGCCTGTATCTGAAGGTCATCCGCGACCTGCACACCACCGACACGGAAAATCCCATGCGTGTGTTGGTGTGGTCGCGCATCTTCGAAAAGATGGAAAAGTGCTGCGACGCCTGCGAGCACGTGGCCGACACCATGTCTACCGTCATCCTGCGCAATTCGTAATCACGGCCGGCCTGCCGCGGGCCGCTTATGAGCGCATGAGCGTCACCGGCTGGCGGTGGGGGGTCACTTCGGTTGCCAGGCGCTGGAAGCATTCCAAAATGGGGATGTTTTGCGGACAGGCTTGTTCGCAGGCGCCGCACTGGATGCATTCTTCCGGCATGGCTTTGCCCTGGTTGAAGCGCACCACGAAGCCTAGCTGGTAAGCGGCGGTTTCGGCGTCTTCGTAGTTGATGTAGTAGTTCAGCGCGGTCATGGCGCCCGAAATGCCGATGTTTTGCGGGCACACCTTCGCGCAGTAGTCGCAACCGGTGCACGGCACAATGCCGCTGCCTTGCAAGGCCTGCTGTGCGCGCTGTATGGCGGCGCTCTCTTCGCTGGTCAGGGGTTTGAAATTGCGGAATACGCGCATGTTGTCTTCCACCTGCGCAAGCGTGTTCATGCCGGAAAGTGTTACGAACACGCCGGGTTGGCTGGCGGCGAAGCGTAGGGCGGCAGTGGCATAGGAGTCGTTGGGCAGCGCGTCGTCCAGGATATCTTTCACGCTTTGGGGCGGGTTGGCCAACAGGCCGCCCTTCACAGGCTCCATCACGGCTATGGGCACGCCGTGGGCATTGGCCACTTCCACGCATTGGCGTTCCAAGAATGAAGGACTGTCCCAGTCAGCGTAGTTCACCTGCAGCTGCACCATTTCGGCTTCGGGGTATTGCTGCAAGAATCCTTCCAGTTCCTGCGGGGTGCAGTGCGCGGAAAAGCCAATGTGCTTGGCAAGGCCGCGTTCCTTCACGCTTTTCACGAAGTCCCAGCAGTGGAAGGCTTCGAAGCTGGCGGTGCGCTTGCCTCCCAGGTTGTGCATCAGGTACATGTCCACGTAGTCCACGCCTAATGCGCTTAAGGTTTCCTGCAGCTGACGCTCCAGGTCTGCTTCGCTTTCGCAGCAGGTCCAGGTGACGCACTTGCTGGTGATGAAAAACGCTTCACGCGGGTAGCGGGCCACCAGTGCCTGGCCTAGGGCCTTTTCGCTGTTGGGATAGGCCCACGCGGTGTCGAAGTAGTTGCCGCCGGAAGCCATGAAGGCATCCACCAGCTGACAGGTGTGCTCGATATTGATGCTGTCGGTTTCGCGCCCTTCAAAGCGCATGGTGCCGAAACCCAAGGGCTTGATGCGGCTGGTATCGAATGCCATGGTGGTTCCTTAATCTCTGGTCAGTTTGCGGTGGACGCGGTGGGGCTTGGAGGCTTCGGGGCCTAAGCGCTCTACGCGGTTTTTCTGGTAGCCTTCGAAGTCGCCTTCGAACCAGTACCAGGCACCCGGGTTTTCGTCGGTGCCTTCCCAGGCCAAAATGTGGGTGGCTATGCGGTCTAAGAACCAGCGGTCGTGGCTGGTAATCACGGCGCACCCGGGGAATTCCAGCAGTGCCTGTTCCAGGCTGGAAAGCGTTTCCACGTCCAGGTCGTTGGTGGGTTCGTCTAGCAGCAGCAAGTTGCCGCCTTGCTTCAGCGTAAGGGCCAAGTTCAGGCGGTTGCGTTCGCCGCCGGAAAGTACGCCAGCGGGTTTTTGCTGGTCAGAGCCTTTGAAGCCGAAGCTTGCCACGTACGCGCGGCTGGGAATCTCGGTTTCGCCCACCTGCATGAAGTCGGTGCCGCCGGAAACAACTTCCCACAACTTCGTGTTGGGGTCTAAGCCAACACGCCCCTGGTCGACGTAGGAAATCTTCACAGTTTCGCCCAATTCCAGCGTGCCAGACGTCAGCGGTTCAAGCCCCATGATAGCCTTGAACAGGGTGGACTTGCCCACGCCGTTGGGGCCTATCACACCCACTATGCCATTGCGCGGCAGCTCAAACGAAAGGTCCTCTATAAGCACGCGGTCGCCGAAGCTTTTGCAAATGCGGTCTGCCACCAGCACTTTTGCGCCCAGGCGCGGCCCCACGGGAATGTGGATGTCGGTGTAGTCCAGGTTCTTGGCGGCCCGGGCTTCGGCTTCCATCTTTTCGTAGGCGGCCAAGCGCGCCTTGCTCTTCGCCTGACGGGCTTTCGGGCTGCTGCGCACCCACTCCAGTTCCCGTTGCATTCTGCGGGCCAGCTTGGCCTGCTGCTGGCCTTGGTGCTCCAGGCGCGCGGCTTTCGTTTCCAGGTACGTGGAGTAGTTGCCCTTGTAGGGGAACAGCTGGCCGCGGTCCACTTCGCAGATCCATTCGGCCACGTTGTCCAGGAAGTAGCGGTCGTGAGTGACGGCTAACACGGCGCCGGGGTAGTTCTTCAGGAACTGTTCTAGCCACAGCACGCTTTCGGCGTCTAAGTGGTTGGTGGGTTCGTCCAACAGCAACAGGTCGGGGGCTTCCAGCAGCAGACGGCACAGCGCCACGCGCCGGCGTTCGCCGCCGGAAAGCACGTTTACGGGCATGTCCGGGTCGGGGCATTGCAGGGCGTCCATGGCCTGCGAAAGCTGGCTGTCCAAGTCCCAGCCATCGGCGGCGTCTATGGCATCTTGCAGCTTGCCCATTTCGTCCATCAGGGCATCGAAGTCGGCGTCGGGGTCGGCCATTTCGGCGCTGATGGCGTTGAAGCGGTCGATTTTCGCCAGCAGGTCTCCGAAGGCCAGGCGCACGTTTTCGATGACAGTCTTGTCTTCTTCCAATGGCGGTTCCTGCAGCAGAATGCCCACGCTGTAGCCGGGTGTCAGGCGCGCGTCTCCCGCGCTGCATTCTTCCAGCCCTGCCATCACCTTCAGCAGTGTGGACTTGCCCATGCCGTTTGGCCCCACCACGCCAATCTTCGCGCCGGGGTAGAAGCTTAGGGTGACGTCGTCTAAGATGACTTTGTCGCCCACAGCCTTGCGGGCCTGAAACATCTGGTAAATGAACTCTGCCATGCTGGTCCTTTCGGGTTGGGGGAGCGGGTTGGCCTACCGTGGGCTGTAAGGTTGCAGGTGCACGTCGGTCAGGTAGCTGCCTTCTTCGTCGCTTTCCAGCACCAGGAAGCATTCCATTACCTGCAAGTTGCTTGTGGCCAGGGCCGGTGCGAAGCGCAGGGGGAAGGCCAGCGACTGCTCTTCTTCGTTGGGCATGAAATCCGTGCAGCCGGCCAGCTGCAGCAGTGTGTGCGCGCCTTCGCGGTCCGGGCCGAACACCTTCGCGGTTTTCAGGAAGAAGTCCTGGTCATCGAAGGTTATGCAGGGGTGCACATCGGCGCCGCGTTCGTTTCGCTGCCGCATTTCGCTGCGGTGCTTGTTTTCCAGCGAACAGTAGTGCATGCCGAAGGTGAGGCCTGTGTCTTGCGCCCACAGCATCAGTTTCAGGCACAGCTCTTCGCTGCCGCTGACGGCCAAGCCGCCGGAATATTGGTAGTCATACATCACCGGGAACACGGGGTTGCGCACCACGAAGCCGCGGCGGTCGAATTCGTCCCAGTTGCAGAAGGGGAAGCAGAATTCCAGCAGGTTGATGCCTTTGATGCCGTTTTCTTCGAAGCGCTTGAACAATTCCCGCATGCGTTGTTCGGTGCCGGGGATGATGGGCATTTCCACCATTACGTCCGGGATGAATTCGGCGGCCATGCGCATGTTGGCCAGCACTTTTTCCTGCAGGGGTTCGGGGTCGTCCTGCTTCACGCTGAAGCGGATTTCGGTCAGGCCCACGTCCCGCAGGCGGGCGGCGGATTCGCGGGTCAGCAAGTCGCCGCTGGTGTACATGCGCGTGTGCGCGCCGGGGAACAGCTGGCCTGCGCGCTGCAGCAGGGCCACGCTGTCGTCAAGGGTCAGCAGTGGTTCGCCGCCGGTGACGGCCACGGCGCCCAGGTTAGGGTGCGCGGCGGCGGCATCGGCCATTTCGGCTTCCCACGGGCAGCCGGTTTCGAAAAAGTCCTGGTAGTTTTCCAGGTTGTGGTTGAAGCAAAAGTAGCAGTCGCGATGACATTTCAGCGTGGTGCTAAACGTTTGGCTGCCTACATGCCCGGTGCATTCTTCGCAGGCCTTGGAAAGCCAGCCCACCTGGATGCTTGCCCCGGCGTTGCGGAAGTGCGCCCCGCGTTCAAGCAGTTGCTGGCGTAAGGGGGCAATGCGGGCGTCGTCTTCGCCAACAGGTGCGAACTTGATGCCTTTCGCTTGCAGATCTGCCTGGTAGCGCGCGCGAACCTGCGCGTAGTCGCGCAGCGCGGCTTCCAAGGCTTGGTTATGGTGTGGCACGGTTCCCTCCTGCGTGCGTTGCGCGGCGTGCGGCCGCGCGATTACGTGTGCCTTCCATTATAGGGGCTTTGGCGGCGCAGGTGCGAAAATGGAGTCTGCGTTATTGATCCAGCGGGGCCAGGCGAAGCTGGCCTACCAGGGGTGTGGCTTCGGGTGCCCGCAGGGTTCTTTTCACGCGCAGCATGGTTACGGTTGCATCGGCCTGCACGGCCAAGGCGCTGGGGATGTCGGCCGACACCAGGGGCTTGTGCGCGCACGCGGCATTTGCCAGGCGGATCCAGGTGGCGTAGGGTTCGCGGATTTCGCCCGCGGCGAAGCCGGTGCCGAAGATGGCGTCTACCACCACGGCGGCTTCGGCCAGCGCGGCGGCAAGCGCGGCTTCCGCCGGCGCGCACAGCACGGCAAAGGTGTCGCTGGCGTGCGCTTCCAAGGCCGCCGTGCGGGCGGGTTCGGCCCGCAGCTCTTCGGCGGGGCGCGGGGTTACCAGCGTGGTGGGGATGCCGCGTTCGCCCAGCAGGCGGGCGGCCACCCATCCGTCGCCGCCGTTGTTGCCTGTCCCTGCCAGAACCAGCACGCCAGGGGCGGAAGAGCAAGACGCTAGGGCTTCGGCACCGCGCTTCGCCGCCGCGCCCGCCCGCACGCGATCGGCCATGGCCACGGTGGCAACCAAGGACTCCACGCATTCGGCCAGCGCCGCGCCCGCGCGGTTCATCAGCTCCAACAGCGGTGTGCCTTCCGCAGCAATGTGCTGCTCAAGGGCCACCACATCCGCCACTTCCCATGCGTCATCAGCACTGGTGGCGGGCCGTGAAAGCGCAAGCTTTCCAGGCATGGCGTCAAACTGCCGCAGCAGCTGCTTGGCGAAGTCCCGCCCGTCGGCCACTTCCGTTTCAGGTGCGCCAGGTGCTGCCAGCTTCGCTTCGTTCATATATAGCTGACCGGCAATGGTTTCCACCGAGCAGCTGGGCCGCCGCAGGAAGGGAAACGCCGGATCGGTGGCAAACTGCCTGCAGCGCGGCGCAAAGTCTTTCAGCGTATGGGGTTGCAAGCGCAAGCGGTAGCAGGGCAGCCATTCGGCGCCGCTGGTGGCCCCAGCACCCAAGGCTGGCTGGCGTTCCAGCCACAGGCCTTCTTCGCAGCTGCGCAGGCGGTACAGCCCTTTCGCGTCTTCCTGCGCCACTTTGGCCTTAAACCGCAGCGGAGCCAGCGCCCCATTGCGAAACCCCACGTCAACCAGGAAGTCTTCGCCCGCGCCCGCACATTCGCCTGCGCCAGGCACGCTTACCCGCAGCGCGATGTGGTCGAACGCGTCTTGGCAACTGGGAACCCACCCGGCCAACCGCTGCACGTCAAAGCCTAACCGCTCCAGCAACACCGCAAACAGCCCATTCAGTTCGTAGCAAAATCCTCCGCGCCGCTGCACCACCATCTTCTGAAACAGGTCTTCCAGCACAAGCGACGGCGGCATCCCTAGCATGATGTCCAAGTTCTCAAACGGCACGCAGCGCACATGGGCAACCTGCAGCGCGGCCAACGTAGCAGCCGTAGGCGGCAACGCCGCGCCCGCAAGCCCCAAACGCTCCAAATATTCACTAACAAATTCTTCGGTGTCCACAGTGGTCCTTCCGCGTGATTTTTTATTCGGATAGTGTAGCCTACTTGCATATGATTTTGTTCGCATGCAGACCGTGGATTTTCACCCTTGCCCGCGCGCAGGTGAAATACAATAGGGGGTGCGTTACGTAGCCACGCGAAAGGAGATCTTTATGGCTAATTGCTTAGTTGCCCAATCCGGCGGCCCGACCGCCGTCATTAATGCCAGCTTGGCCGGCGTCATTCGCGCCAACCAGCTGAACCCGGTGTATGAGCACGTGTACGGCGGCATCAACGGCATAGAAGGCGTGCTGGCTGACAAGCTGTACGACCTGACCAACCTGCCCGGGCGCGACATTGAAATTCTGAAGCAGACCCCTTCCAGCGCGCTGGGCACCTGCCGCTACAAGATGAAGCGCGGCCAGGAAGCTGATTTCAAGCGCGTGGTGGAAGTCATGGCTGCCCATGACATCGAAGTGCTGTTCTACATAGGCGGCAACGATTCCATGGACACCGTAGACGCGCTTTCCGAATGGGCGGCTGCGAACGGCGCGCCGCAGCGCTTCGTAGGTATCCCCAAAACCGTGGACAACGACCTGGTGCCCGTGGACCACTGCCCCGGTTTCGCCAGCGCCGCGAAGCTTGCCAACCAGATTGTGCACGCCACCTACTTAGACTACGCCGCCTACACGCGTCCGGAAGTGTTTATTACCGAGATCATGGGCCGCGACGCCGGTTGGCTGGCCGCCAGCTGCTGTGTCTGCGGCAACGTTGACCTGCTGATCCTGCCCGAAAAACCCTTCGACAAGGAAGCCTTCCTGGCGCAAGTGCAAAAGAAGATAGCTGAGGCGGGCGAATGCTACATCGTGATTTCCGAAGGCGCCCGGTACGCGGATGGCACCTACATTTCCGCAGGTGAATCCAAGCAAGACGACGGCTTCGCGCACGCTGTTTTGGGAGGAGCGGGCCAAACGCTGAAGCAGATTATCGTGGATTCCGGCATTGTGCCGCGCGGCTTGGTGCAAGACCTTTCCCGCGCAACGCGTTCCAGCAACTTCGCCCAAAGCGCGGTGGACGTTTCCGAAGCGTACGAGCTGGGCATGAGTGCCCACGCCCGCAGCGCTAACCCTGCCTTCACGGCCCAGGTGGTTGGCGTGCAGCGCGAAATGGTGGACGGCCGCTACAACGCCAAGTTCTTCGCCGGCCCCGCCAGCGAATTCGCCAACTTCGTGAAGCACTTCCCCGAAGAGTGGATTCTGCCCGACTACCAGGGCATAACTGAAGAAGCCCTGGACTACTTCCGCCCCCTGATAGAAGGCGAGCCCAAGCTGGTTTACGAAAACGGCATCCCTGCCACCCTGGTACCGTTCAACCAAAGGTAATCCTTGAAGCGCCGCCCACCCGGGCGGCGTTTTTTTAGCGGCCGAATGCGTGCTGACACGAAATGTCGGTTGTGCACGAACAAACGCCTGAATGCCGGCGCGGCGGGCTCAGCCTGGGTCGTAAAAAGCCGGCTGTGAACGAATGGGCGCCTGCCGGAAAAGCAAAAAGCTAGTCGTGAACGAATTGGTTCTTGGGCTCACGCTTGGAAGAGGCCAAAAAGGCCTTTTGTTCGTTCACGGTCGTCATTTTCCGTCTCGCCGGTTGCGTTCTTGAGAGCCAATTCGTTCATAACTAGCATTTTGCTTTTGGGCGTATGATCAATTCGTTCACAACTGGCTTTTTACGTTCGGGTGACCGATTGACGGAATCTGCTGAGTAGCCAATGGGCGGCGCAGCGCGGTGCCTGCGCTTACTCCTGCGATTGGGCGAAGCGGCCGGTGCGGCGCTCGTAGGTCATGAACAGGGCAGGCACCAGGCCTAAGGCCGCCACGATGCCCGCGTAGTAGCCAATCAGGTGGCCCCACCAAGCGCCCAACAGCGCCGTCAGCGCTGCCGTTAGCGCCGTCAGGCAGACGCCGGCGGCCGCCAAGCCCAGCAGGCAGCGTGCCACGCGTATCTTCCAGGGACGTTTCACGTCGTAGTGAATCCAGTGGCGGTCAAGAGTCCAGATGGTCAGGATACCCAGGTACAGGCCCACCGTGCGGTAGCAGTCGGTGACCATGGGGTAAGGGTCAACCACCAGCGCGCCATTCACGTAGTCTGTGGGGTATCCTTTCAGCGAAAAGAACGCCAGGAAGGCCGCCATGAACACCACGTTAGCGCCCAGAAGCAGGTAATCGCGATGGTCCTTCGCATACACCCAGCGCACCACGTGCGCCGTGAACGGCACGGTTATCACGCCCAGCAGCATGCCCGCCACCACGTCTTGCGGGGTGTGGACGCCTAAGTACATGCGGCTGAACATCATGCCCAGCATCAGGAGAATGCCCACGGCAATCCAAACTTTGGAATGCCAGCGCGCCCAAAACGAAGTGACGCACGACCCGGTGGTGGTGCAGTGCAAGCTGGGGAAGGAATACCCGGTGGCGTTGCTTAAGGCGGAAGCCACGGGCTGCAGGTCCGACGAGCGTATCCAGGGCCTATACACGCAAGCAATGTTTTTGACGGCCTGCCCCACGATGCTGCTGAACGTGATGCACACGCCCATGAACAGGCCGGTGTTTTTGTCTAGGGCCAAATAGATGACCAGCGGCACCACAGCCATGAACAAAACCGCCCCGCCATCGGAAAACAGCCGCACCGCCGTGTCAAGCACGCCGCCTGTGGCTTGGCGAAAGCTTTGCAGCGCAAGCAGGAAATCAATATCCATGAAGGTCCTTCGTCTAAGGGGAGCAAAAACGCCATGATAGCAAAAAAGCGCGAACCATGCGTCTGCGCCGTACCCTTTTTTAGCTCATCTGTAAGTCTTCCGGGCGGGCGATGGCGGATGCCTTTCGGGCGACCCGCTGCGCTGCTT
>JAUNIP010000004.1 GCA_030523425.1 Coriobacteriia bacterium | reverse complement strand
ATGCTACGTCCCCATTTCACATGACATCAGAGACGCCCGAAAGGCATCCGCCATCACACGCCGAGAGGACTTCGGAGAAAGATTACAAGAAATCCTGCTAGACGTTATGCTTAACGCGGTCGGATTCTTCAGCTCGTTTGGCGTCGTTGAAGCGGTCTAGGGTGCCTACCAGGTAGCCGGTTATGCGGCGGATGCGCTCGAAGGGAACGTCTTGGTCGTAGCGGTACTCCACGTCTACGAAGTCGCCGTCAACCTTCAGGTTCAGGGCGTACAGGCCAGGGCATTTTTCCTGGTACAGGTCCACATAGGCGCGGACTTCGTCTTCTTCCAAGGCTTCAGTGCTAGTGACTGCAACGCCGTCGATTTGCCATTCCATGAAAACACCTTTCTCGTTGAATTTCAGGCGAATTAATGATACTAGAAATCATTAAGAAATAAGGGAGAATATAAGAAATACCACAAGAAGTTGTGTCCTAGGAGCAGTTAAAATCAACATATTGCGTTTGAGAGGCGGACAGACGCTAGATTCGTTAAAACGCCCTACCCCACCACCACGGTGTTGCGCTTAATTTTCGCCTGGTACAGCAGCTTGTCGGCCTGCTCGAAGGCACAGTTGCCGCATGAATCGCTGACCAAGCCGCCGATGCTGACCGTTGTCTTCAAGTCGGGGAACTCGGGGAACTCCAACTGCTCCACGGCTCTGCGAATCTCTTCCAGGCGCTTTTGGAAGATGCTCCCGCAAATGCTGGCAAACACCACCACGAACTCATCGCCGCCGAAACGCACCAAGGCGTCAGACTTGCGAATCTTGCCCATGCAAGCCTGCGCTATGGCCTCAAGCGCTTGGTCACCGGCCAAATGGCCGAACGTGTCGTTCACTTCCTTGAAGCGGTCCACGTCTATGATGGCCAAGGCGGCCGTGGTCAAGGGCTTCAGCTGCTCTTCGTAGTAATAGCGGTTGTAAGCGCCTGTCAACGCGTCAGTGTAAATAAGCTTGTTGCGTTCCGTGATGCTGGAAACGAAGCTATCTCGCACGGTTGCTTCCTCGAAGACCATATCGTCTACCTTGGAAACCATTTCCAGCATGAACGGCATGCCGTCGACTTCGATATATTTCGACGCTGCCTGATACACATCGTTGCCAATGAATTCGAACTTGCTCACCTTGCCATGCTCGGCGAAGGCGCGGGCGGAAATGCAGTTTTCGCAGCGGTGCGTCTTGCCCCACACCTCAAAGCAGCAATGATTGCCCTGCACCAGTTTGTTTTCGCCGTTCAGGCTGTATTCGATCAGCTGGTCCACATCTACCAGGCGCACTACGTCAAAAATGAGGCTGAGCTGCTTCAGCACGGCAATCACGCTTTGATTGCTCATGCCGTTTTCGTCAAACCATACCTGGGTGTTTTCGGCAGCCGCGTTGATACGCGCAATCTCCAAGCGGCGCTGCACGCGGATGGTGATGCTGCTTTGCACGCGATGCTTCAGAAACGTCAGGTCGTAGGGGCGCGTGACGAAGTCTACAGCACCCAACCTGAACGCCGTCTCTTCGTAGCCTTCAGGCGATTCGGACGTGATGACTATGACGGGCAGTTCCTCAAGCAGGTTCCGGGCAGCCATGGCCTCAAGCACCTGGAAGCCATCAATGCCCGGAAGCACGATGTCTAGCAGCACCAGCGCAATGTCGGATGCGCGTTCGTCCAGAATAGCCAAGCCTTCTTCGCCCGTTTCGGCATGCAGATAGTCATATCCATCCCCCAAAAGCTCGCAAATCAGATCGCGATTGGTGGCGGAGTCGTCAATTACCAGAATCGTGGCCTTAGCAAGTTCGGTCATGGCTGGTCCTAACGGTGCGAAGGGACAGTTTCAAAAAGCATTCTCATTATGGTATATAAAGCGGCGAAAATCCAACCTAAAACAAAAAAACAGCCGGCGAAAACCGGCTGTAAAGTGCAAATGGCGGGATGTACGAGACTTGAACTCGCGACCTCCGACGTGACAGGCCGGCGCTCTAACCAACTGAGCTAACACCCCGTGCGATGCAGCTTGTTTATAATAAGTGACTTCCCCCCGTTTTGCAAGAACGAATTTTTAAATCTCCCCGCTAAGAGGACTCAAGGAAGCCACCAGCGAGATGCCGGATTCGTCGCGTTGGTCTATGCGGGTGCAGGACAGCAAGGCCAACGGGCTGTCCGCGGTTTCGTTATGCGCCCGCAACGCCTCAGCCAGCAAGTAATCAGGCCTCAAGGAACCAGTAGGCAAAGCTTCCAGGGCAAACGTCAGGGTGCGCCCCTGCGCCACCGCTTCGCCCCGCAGGTAGTCCGCCACCACGTGGGTCTTAGGCTTCTTCTTCGCACGCTGCACAGTCACCACCTGGGGAAACACCAGGCCTTCCGCGGCACCGCTGAACTCGGCCGCATACACGCCCACCGGAAAGGCCACGCCAGCCGCCTTCGCCTTGGGCTCCACGTAAGCGCACGCGCTCACCATCAAATCGGGCACGCTGGCGGCAGCCAAAGCCGCAAAGGCCCGTTCGGCGGGCACGTATTCGGTCAGGTACAGGTCGAAAATCTCGCAGGTTGACCCCACCCCCACAGGCAGCGCCGCGCTGAACGTCATCTTCATGTGCGGCGAAAAACCCTGTGAAACCGCGAACGGCAGGCCTGCGCGCCGCACGGCACGCCGCAGGCTTTCGGCCACTTCCAAATGCGAAAGCATCACCAGGCGGCCCTGCTTGGCATACAAAGCACGCAAGCGGAATACCTGCTGCTCCATCAGCGCACCTCCCCCACCGCGTTAGATCCTGCGGGGATGCGCGGCCCGGCAAGCTGGTTATTCACGCCCAGGCGCTGGCAGGCGCCGCAGCCGCTGCAGATGTCGTAGGTACAGTCGGGCGTGGTCTGCTCGCGTTGCGCGCATCGCCGTTCCCGCGCCAGCCACCGGGCAGACGTGCCCGTGGAAATATGGCTCCACGGCAACACGTAGCTGGTCTCATAGGTGGCCTGAGCCAAAGCCGCAGGGTCTATGCCCAGCTCTTCAGCGGCATAGCGCCACGCCTCTTCGCAGAACAACTCCGTCCAGGCATCAAAGCGCGCGCCTTTGCGCCACGCCAGCTCCACCAAGTCGCACAGCTCGCGCCCGCCGCGGCTCATCAGGGCTTCCACGAAGCTAGTGGACGGGTCGTGCCAGGTTATGCGCACGGCCTTCGCCTTCACTGAGTTGCGCAGCAGGTTCACGCGCCGCATGGCTTCTTCGGGCGGGATTTGGCCGTCCCACTGGAAAGGCGTTTGCGCCTTGGGAACAAACAGCGCACACGATACGCTCACCTGCAGAAAGCCGCGCTGCTCAGGCGGCACCGCCTTGCGCATGCGCTCGTATACTTGCTGCGAAAGCCGCGCTATGCCCTTCACATCGTCGTCGGTTTCGGTGGGCAGGCCTATCATGAAGTACAGCTTGCAGCGTCGCCACCCGGCTTCCACGGCGGCATCTACGGCGGCGAACAGGTCCTCTTCGGTCACATTCTTGTTGATGACGTTGCGCAGCCGCTGCGTGCCCGCCTCGGGCGCGAAGGTAAGGCCGCCTTTCTTCTGCCCCGCCACCAGGTGCGCCATGCTCACGCCGAAGCTGTCCAAGCGCTGCGACGGCACCGAAAGGCGTATGCCCTTGCCGTCAAAGCGCTGGTTCAACTGCGTAAGGATGCTTTCGATCTGCGAATGGTCGGTGGTGGAAAGGCTGGTCAGGCTCACCTCGTCGTAGCCCGTGCAGGCCAGCCCCGCGCACACCGAATCCACAATGTTTTTCGCGGAACGTTCCCGCACCGGGCGGTACATCATGCCCGCTTGGCAGAAGCGACACCCCCGGGCACACCCGCGCAGCACTTCCACGTTCAGGCGGTCCTGAACCACTTCCGTGAACGGCACCACCGCGGGCTCCCACGCAGGGCTTTCCGCGAAGCCTTCGAACACGCGCTTATCTATGTGCGTGGGAAGCCCCTCCTGCAACGGATAGATCCACGTGCCGCGCTGTTGCGCTTCTTCGCAGGAATACCAGCCGTACAGCAAAGGCACGTACGTGCCCGGCACCTGGGCCAACGCGTGCAGAATTTCCGCCCGAGTGGCCCCGGCGCGCTTCATGCTACGCACCAGCTGGCACGTCTCAACGGTGGATTCCTCCCCTTCCCCAATGCTGATGGCATCGAAGAAGGCGGAATACGGTTCCGGGTTGAAGGCACACGGGCCGCCGCCGAACACCAGCGGGTCGTCTTCGCCGCGGTCGGCCGCACGCAGCGGGATGCCGGCCAAATCCAGCACCTCCAACACGTTAGTGGCCGCCAATTCGTGCGGCAGCGTGATGCCCACAATGTCGAATTCCTTAAGCGGCGCGCAGCCTTCCACGCTGAACAGCGGCACGCCGGCTTCACGCATAAGCGCAATCATGTCCACGGCGGGCAGAAACCCGCGTTGCGCCCACATGCCTTCCACCGCGTTCACGCAGTTCGTCAGAATGCGCAGCGCCTGGTTAGCCTGGCCCAATTCATAGGTGTCAGGGTACACCAGCACGTAATTGAAGTCGGCATGGGGCTTGTAGGTGCAGCCGAATTCGTGATTCACATAGCGCGCAGGGCGCTCCGTCTGCGCAAGCAGCGGCTCTATGCAAGGCCACAGATCAGTCATGCGGCACCTCTATTTGCGTCCCAGGCCCTTTTTGACCGAAGATGCCACCGAAGAAGCGCCCGCCGCGAACGATTCCAAGGAAGTCTGCGCCAAGGCGGAAGCAGCGGGCTTCGCAGCGTTCGCCAAGCCAGAAGCCACCTGTCCCAAGCGCTGCTGGATCCCCTTGGCCGTGTTAGCGGCCTTCTGCGAAGTGGTTAGCTCCTCTTGCGGCTGTTCGTCGGGCGTTGCCTGCGCATTGGAAATCAGGTCGCCCGCGGTGCTGGTCACCTTGCCCACCACGCCGGCAAGGCCAGCCGCCCCGCCGCCGTCTTCGAAGTACTCTATGGCAGCGCGGCCCATGGCCAACGTGCCGGTGTAACCTATGACGGCCTTGATAGCGAAACCCGCAGCAGGCACCAATCCCACCAGTTGACGCGCAGTCGTGCGGCACGCGAAGGCACCCGCCACCACCGCCGCCAGTTCCTTGGCGCGCGAAGCGGTCATGGGCTGGCCGTAGGCTGCGGCAATCTGGAGCAGCATCTTCGCCTGGTTCATGGTCATGATAGGCATGTCAGCGCCGGGAATGAACAGCACCGCGCCTATGCCGCCGTTTTGCACGCTGGTCACGTTCACCGCTTCTAGCGCCAAAGGCTTGCGCACGAAGGGGAACGCCAACGCAAAGGCCAGCTTCTTGTCGCCGCAGGTGGCTATAATCCATTCGCCCATACGCTTGTTCAGCAGGTCTTTGTTCTCTTCGGTCATGGGATAAGGCTCTTCAGACCCCGCCGGCATGGCAGCGCTGATTTGGCTTTCCACCGAATTTTCGTAGTCGGTGGAGCTCTGCGCCGCGGCAACGGCGCTTGCGGCGCGGTCGCGCAACTGCACGCCTTTGGCCTGGGCCCGGCTGACAAGGCTGCCGAACAGCTTGCCCATGCCCCTGCCCTGCTGCGTTTCCTGTATCATGCCCTCCACCAGCGCGGTTGCCTCGTCAGGCACTTCAGACGCATCAGGCATATCCGATTCCGGCACTTCAGCCGCTTCGGGCTGCGCCACGTCCTCAACATCCAAAATCTCGTCAGGCTCAACCACCACGGCCTCTGACGGGGCTTCCTTGTCCGCGGCGCCCACCACGCGTTCTTCCAGTTGGGCCACAAACTTGCCCGCCGGGGAATCCTTCCGCGAAACGGGCAAGGGCGCAACCACATCACCAACAGGAATGGGATAGCCAAGGTTGTGCGCCAGCGCGTTCACGTAGTCCGGCATGGACGTGACCACCATGGTTGGCACGCCGGCGTCGCGCAAGCGCGAAGCCAATTCGCCCACGCCTTTGTTCAGGCCTGCGACTATCACTGAAAGGTCGTCGCCCGGGGCCACCACCGCCTGGGCGGTGCCCAAATACGAAATGGTGATGCGAGCATGGGTGGCGGCGCTGGCAAAGGCGCTGCGCACCACGGCCACTAAGTCTTCGGGGGCCTTGTCGTCCAAAAACACGCTGACGGAAATGGGCGTAGACGAAGCTTCCTTCAGGTTCAGCGCTTCTTCCAGCACGCCCTTCACATCAATTGGCAGAGTGGCCATAGGTCACTTCCTTCCCTGGACGCCGCTGTGCGCCCAAACGGAGCCGATTATTCCCAATAGTATAAAATTCACCAGCATGAATGAGGAGCCATAGCTCAAAAAAGGCAACGGAATACCCGTAATGGGCATAAGCCCCAAATCCATGCCTATGTTTTCCAGAATCTGGAACAGCCACATGCCGGTGATGCACATGACCATCAGCATGCCGAACAAATCCTGCGCCTGGTATGCCGTGCGGATGCAAATGATCACCAGCGCCGCGTACAGCCCCAGCAGCACCACAACGCCCACAAAGCCCAGCTCTTCAGCCAGCACGCAGAAGATGAAGTCGGTGGGTGCTTCGGGCAAGAAGTTCAAGGCGGCCTGGGTGCCACGGAACAGCCCCTTGCCGAACAGCCCGCCCGACCCGATGGCAATCTGGGCCTGCTGCAGGTTGTAGCCGCTGTCGGAGGTGTCTGCTTCGGGGTTCAAGAACACCAGCAAACGGTCACGCTGATAGTTCTTCAGAATCTTGTATTCGTAGGAGCCATCCGCGTTGGGGGTTTTAAGCAGCTCGTCTAGCCCCAGCACGGCCAAAATAAGCACTATGCCAACGGCCAACGTTATCAGCAGGTGCTTCAGACGAGCACCGCCCACCACAAGCGCGGTAGCGGCAATGAACAGATACACCAGGCCCGTGCCCAGGTCGGGCTGCGTCATGATGCACACAAACGGGATAAGCATCAGCCCTAAGGCCTTGCAATACTCCAGCGGGTCGTCCAGCTTGCCGCCATAGCGCGCCATGATGGAGGCATCCAGCATGACCACGGTGATCTTGGCGAATTCGCCCGGCTGCAGCTGCATGCCGACGTTGATCCAACTGCGCGCGCCCTTGGCTTCCACGCCTATGACCGGCAAATGCGGCGAAAGGATTAACACCACATTGATGACCAAGAACACCGACATGAAGCCCGAAAGGCGCCGATAGTCGAAATGCCACAAGGCTATCATCAGCAGGGCGCCTACGGCCACCGTTATCAGCTGCCGCGAAAAGCTGTAGTCTTCGTTGGTGGACGTGGCAGAAGCGACCACCGCCAAGCCCAGCGAAACCAGCAGCACGATGACCACCAAAAACGCGAAGTTGATGTTTGAAAAGCGCCCAGAGCCGGCCCTTTGCTGGGCCACGCGCCTACCGCTAGGAGTAAGCGTGTCTATTTGGGGTGCAGGCATGCTTGCTCCTTCCTAATCAGTACGCGCATCCGAGGAAGCCCTATATTCCACCGAATGGCCTGAAGAGGCCATCACATATCCCACGTCGGTCAGTTCGCCCTTATCATAGTTCACCGCCGCCGCCAAAATGTCCACGCCTAGCGGGGAAGCCGTTTCGCCGCCGCTGCCGCCTTGCTCAACGACCACCGAGCACACAAACTTAGGGTCATCGAAGGGCGCGTAGCACACAAACCAGGCCGTATCGCCTTTCCCCGCAACTTCGGCGGTACCGGTCTTGCAGGCAGCGTCTAAGCCCCAACCGCCGAACAGCCCCGCCAACAGCGTGTTTTCCTGCCCTACGCTGTGCAAGGCGTTGCGCACTGTCTTGTAGTGCTCGGGCTTCACATCGGGCTGGCCAAGCTCTTCGGGCTGGTAGCTTACCACCACATCCCCCTTGGAATTGCGCACTTCCTTCAGCAGGTGGGGCTTCATCAGTTTGCCGGTGGCAACGCCACCATAGGCAACCGCCAACTGCAAGGGGGTGATCAGCACATAGCCCTGCCCGATGACCATGTTCGACATGTCGCCGCCCAGCCAAGATGCCTCTTCAGGCACGTCCTTGAAGTAAGACGCCTTCCATTCAGGGGTGGGAACGCGGCCCGCCACTTCGCCTTCCAAGTCTATACCGGTCAGCTTGCCGAAGTTGAACTTCGCAATCTCTTCCTGCATGGCGGTGTCGCTGATGGTGCCGCCGTAGGACTTGCCGGCATAAAAGAAATCCTTCGCTATTTCGTAGAACACCACGTCGCAGGAATTCACAATGCCCCAGTGCAGGTTCAAGGTTCCGTGTCCGTACAAATTCCAGCAGTCCTGCCAGTCGCCCGACCCGAAACCGTCCCAGCTGCCCGAGCAATTCCACGTGCTTTCGTCAGTGGCAAAGCCGTAGCGCAGGCCCGCTAAGGCCGTGAAGGCCTTGTAAGTGGAAGCTGCGGGGTAAGCGCCCGCTATGGCGCGGTTCAGCAGCGGATAATACGATTCATCGGTGTTGTACAGGTCCCAGTCGTCTTGGTTGATGCCGCCCACAAACGATTCCGGCGTGAACGTGGGGTAGCTTGCCATGGCCACGATGTCGCCCGTTTTCACGTTCATAACAACAGCGGCGCCCGTGGTGCCCTTGCCCGTGCCTATGGTGTTGTCGGTGGGGGCAATGCATTGCTGCAGCAGCGTGTCGGCCACATACTGCACCGGGGCGGCAATGGTAAGGTACACGTCAGACCCTTTGGTGGGCTGCACTTCGCTAACCACTTCGCGGATGTTGCCATTGGCGTCGGCCACCACCACGCGCTGGCCGTGTTCCCCTGCCAACAGCGCATCGTAGGTTGCTTCCACGCCGCTTTTGCCTATGTCGTCGGAAAACTGGATGTTGCGGCCTTCGGGGATGGTTTGCAAGTCGGTTTCGGACACCGTGCCGGCATACCCCAAAGCGTGGGCCGCCAACGCGCCGTAAGGGTATTGGCGCACCGTGCGGGTTTCTATGCTGACGCCGCTGAAGGCATCGGAGTGTTCTGCGATGAACGCCAGGTCGCGCCGGCGCGCGTCGCTTGCCACCACGCGCTGGGCCTGCGCCCCGCCCGATGCATCGCTAATGCGCTGACGGATGATGGTGCGCGGCACTCCCAGTAACCCGGAAAGACGCGCCACCACGTCAGGGTCATCAGCCACGTCCGCTTCGGCAAGCACCGTCAGGCTGGAGCGGTTGCGCACCAGCTGCATGCCGCCGGTATCGAAGATACCCCCGCGCGGGGCAGGCGTGTACACGGTGGTATATTGGTTATTGGCCGATTCGCTGCTGTAAGAAGAGCTGTTCAGCACCTGCATCACAAAGGCTTTTACGCCCAACACCGCAAACGTAAGGGCGCCGAAAATGCCCACCGCGGCAAAGCGCTGCGAAAGGCTTTCGGCGGGCTTACCCGAAGGATTCTGCGCGGAATCCTGCACCGCGGCGCCGGCCATTTGGTTTTCCACGGTGGGCGCAGCCGCGTTCACCACTGTGTCGATAGACGTGAACGACGTGTCCTTGTTGGAGGTCACCCGCCCGTCGGCGCTTGTTCTCATAATGAAGACGGCCACAATGACGGCGATAACCGCTACAGCGGCAAGGATTCCCAATACGATGGCGGCAATCATGCGCGCACCTACCGCAGCAGCGTGGGCCCGCCGATAGACACGGTGTTGTCGGGCTCGGCCGCCACCCTGCTCATGATGAAATACATAATGAAGCCCAAAACCAAATCGTACACGAAGCACGGGGCTGCCCTGAACAGCAAAGCTTCGCCCAGGTTGATGCCCGTTGACCAGCACGTAAGGAAGGCGTAGAGCAATTCCACCACCAACAGCGAAAGCATCATGGTCACGATGGGCATGAACGCCGTGCCGTTGTCCAGAAACGCCATGCAGCGCCCCGCCACCAGGCACACCAAAATAAGCGCAACGGCCAAAGCCCCCAACGGGCCACCCATCAGCAGGTTATACAGAATGCCCATGGCGAAGGCCAAGATGGCCATACGCGTGCTGTTGGGGCGAATGACCGCCACCACCACGGCGTAGGCCAGCATGAAGTTCGGTGTGGCATACATGATGGTAAGGGAAGACGCCAGCGTGATCTGCAGCAGCGTGACCACCACCGCACCTATGATCATGAATATGTTTTCCCTGTTCAGCGGCATTACTGGGCAGCTCCTTCCGCAGTGTTGGAAGAAGCAGCGTCGCCGGAGCCAGTAGTGGCTACCGAAGCCGTGGCATCCTGGGATATCTCCAGCCCTGTGGCGTTCACCACAATGACGTCCTGCAAGCCTGCCACCGAATCATTCGGGGAAACAACGATGCGCTGCGAACTGATGTCTTGCGTGTTGTCTATGCGCACCACGGTGCCTATGATCAAACCGCTCACGTAACTTCCGCCTTCGCCGCTGGTCAGCACCACATCCCCCACGTTCACAACGGCGTTGCTGTCAAGGTCTTCAAGATAGAGCAAGCCATCCAGCGAACCGCGGACAATGCCTTGGTAGCGGCTGGACTGGATGACGGCCGCCGCCCCGCTTTGCGGGTCGGTAAGCAAGCGCACCACGGCGGTGTTTTCTGCGGTGGACACCACCTGCCCTATTACACCGGTAGACCCCATGACGGTCATGCCCACGTCCACCCCTTGGGCCGAACCCGCGCTTATGGTGATGGTTTGACTGTACGCTTCGCCGCTGCGGCCTATCACGGTGGCGGAAACGCCGTCAACGCCCATGGACGACTTCACCATCAGCAGGCTTTCCAGACGCAGGGCTTCCTGGCGGTATTCCTCCAGTTGGGCCACCTGCTGGCGCAGCGCTTCGTTTTGCTGACGCAGGGCCGAAAGCGTGTTTTCGTCGGCCGTAGCGTCCGACACCGCCACAGAAGCGGCGCCTGCGGCATTGCTGACGTTTTGCCCCACCTGCTGGAAGGGCGTGGTGATGGCAGAGCATGCATTTTGGGCACCATGGAGCACGCCGGTTTCGCCTTCCACCTGATACGCTATAAAGCACACCAGCGAAAGCGCCAACAAGACGGCGGTCAGAAGACCGGCGCTTGACGTGGAGGTTGTTTCCTTGAAATTAAGCGGCACTACGCGCGCCCCGCTTACTTGGAGCGCATCAACGTCTGACGCAAGGCCGAAGGCGTGTCAAGCACCTTCGAGCAGCCGTTAACCACGTTGAGCAAAGCGGTATCGCTCACCCACACAGGAATTTCCAAGCGTTCCGTGAAGTAGCGGTCCAGACCGGAAAGCAGGCCGCCGCCGCCAGTGAGCAAGATACCGTTTTGGATAATGTCAGACGCCAAGTCGGGGTTGGTCTTCTTGAAGGTTTCCTTGATGTGCAGCACCATTTCCTCGCACGGCGCCTGCAGGGCATCGCGTACGTCTTCGGATTGCACCGTCACTTCCTTGGGCTGTTCGGTCACCACGTCTTGGCCGGAAATGATCATGTCGCGTTCGCGGCCGTCCTCAAAGGGCAGAATGGAACCAATCTTGATCTTGATGATTTCGGCCGTGCGTTCGCCAATTTTGATGCCAAGCAGGTCGCGCAGGTGGTTGGCTATGGCTTCATCAAGCTTGTTGCCCGCCAGGCGCAGCGAAGAGGACGACACGATGCCGCCTAAGGAAATGACGGCCACTTCGGTGGTGCCGCCGCCTATGTCTACCACCATGGAACCCGTAGGCTCGGTAACGGGCAAATCGGCCCCCATGGCGGCTGCCATGGGTTCTTCTATCAGGTATGCCTGGCGCGCACCGGCCTGGATGGCGCCTTCGAATACGGCACGCTTTTCCACGGAAGTGGCGCCGCACGGAATGCAGATGACCACGCGCGGCTTCACCTGCCACGGGTACTTGCGCGGCAAGGCGCGCTGGATAAAGGCATACAGCATAGCGGCCGTCACGTCGTAGTCGGCCACCACGCCGTCCTTCAGCGGGCGTTCGGCGGAAAACGCGTCAGGCGTGTGGTTAATCATGCTCTTCGCTTCATGGCCTACCGCCAGCACGCGGTTGGTGCTCTTCTCGATGGCCACCACGGAAGGCTCGTTGATCACGATGCCTTGGCCGGATACCGCCACCAATGTATTCGCAGTCCCCAAGTCAATGGCCAAATCAGCAGACATAGAACCCATCATGTCTGAGATTCTGTCAAATATGGACATAATCTATAACCCCTTGTAGGTATAAAGCACGTTTAGGTGTAATACATTTGGCTAATAAGTCTACCACAGGCACGAATTGAAGGAAAATCCTGCACAAAACAAGCATGGACAAACGGGTGCCCGCACAAAAAAGGGAGCCCGCAGGCCCCCTTGCGTTTCGCGCAAACGGCTTAGCCGAAGAACACGCCGATTTCGCGTTCGGCGGATTCGGGGCTGTCGGAGCCGTGGATCACGTTTTCATCCATGACCAGACCGAAGTCGCCACGAATGGTGCCAGGGGCGGCATCAGCAGGGTTGGTGGCACCCATCAGCGTGCGCACCTTCTTCACGGCGCCTTCGCCGGAAACCACCATCTTCACCACCGGGCCGGAAAGAATGTAGGAAATCAGGCCGTCGTAGAAGGGCTTGCCTTCGTGTTCGGCGTAATTGGAACGGGCCTGCTGCTCGGTCACATTGGTCAGCTCCATGCGCTCGATGGTCAGACCGGCGCGCTCGAAGCGGTTCACAATCTCACCGATGTGGCCGTTGCGGACGCCATCAGGCTTGATCATGGTGTAAGTCTTTTCAATTGCCATTGGAATCAATCCCCTTTCAAGAACATGCCGCTTCATGCGCAGCGGCGGCGCAGTTTAATTCTGGCTTGCAAAGTATAGCTGAACGTCGGCGACCTTCCAACCTATGCCGTCGCGGGTCATTTGTACCTTGTACTGGGCGCTGCCGCCTTCAGGCGTCTTGGCCGTCACGTACACAGTGGATTCGTTCATGCCGCGGTCAACGGCATCTACCACCGCGGTGGAATCAGCTGTAATGGTGTCTTTGATGCTTTGGATCTTCGCATCGGAAAGCCCGGCGGAAAACACGTCGGTGGAAGCGGCGGTGGGGTTGGCGAACAGCTTTTCAGCCACGGTGTTCTGCATGGGGTAACCGTAGCCCTGGGTGTAGGCGAACACGCCGGCGGCAGCTAACAGGATAACGATGATCAAAAGCGTCAGGAAGATTTTCAGGCCCGTATGGCGCTTCTTCTTGCCGCTCTTCGTGAAGTTGCGCTGCCACTGGTCTATATCGGCCTGGGAAGGCGCCAAGAAGGAATCGTCGGCGGTAGGCAGCGACTGTCCATACGGCGCGGCATACATAGGCTGGGCAGGCTGCATGGCCTGGCCATAGGCCACCGGGTCCAAAATGGCGGTGCCTTCGTTGGCAAGCGTGTCCAAGCCGGAAACGTCTTCGTATAAGCCAGCTTCCTGCGCTTCGGCCTGTGCGGCCAAGTCCACCACCACAGGCTGGAAGGTGTCGGTGCCTTGGGCTACGGCGCCAATGGCCTGCTGGTAATCAACCGCAGCGGAATCGCTTAGGAAGTACGTCTTGTCTTCCAGCGCTTTTTCGAACGCGCCGACGGCCTTCTTCATCTGGCCGGTGGCCACATAGGCCTGGCCCAGGTTGGCCATCAGGCGATTCTTGGTGTCAGGCGTCATATCGAAAGGCAGCGCGCTTTCATAGGACGCTATGGCGTCTTCGGGGCGGTTGAGCGCCATGAAGCAGATGCCTAGGTTCAGCAGGCTTTTCGTGGGGTCAGGGTTACGTTCGTCAAGCGCGGCTTCGCGGAAGGCCACGCCGGCTTCGGCGGACTTGCCCATCTTCAGCAGAGCAGACCCCATGGAAGCGTAGGCCTTGTAAGGCGTGGCATACTTCGCGTCGGACACAGCCACTTCGTAGTGGCGCACCGCGTTGTCGAAATCCTTCAGGCTGGCATAGGCGTTGCCCAGGTTGTAGTTGACCACGCCGCACGCGTCATACATGCCGTCCATGGTGGCCTGGGTGTAGGCGTGGATGGCTTCCGGATAATTCTTGCAGCGCACCAGGCAGTTGCCAATCTGGTGGTACAGCAGGCCTATTTCGCCGTCCCCCGGAATGTTGGCCGGGTCTTGGAGACACTGGGTGAACAAGGTTAGGGCCTGGCCGAAATCCTTGTTTTCGTAACTGCTCTTCGCTTGCTGAAATAACTGGGTGTTCATCTGCTTCCTAACGTCCTGATGGTCTGTTTATGCTAAGTGCTAAGGACTGCTTATGCGGAAAGATTCTCTATCTCAATCTTGGTGATTTCGTCGCCTACGCGCAAGGCCCACACCACGTCAAGGCCTTCAACGGTGTCGCCGAACACGGTGTAGCCGTCGTCTAGGAAAGACTGTTCGCCCAGGCAGAAGTAAAACTGGCTGCCGGCGCTGTTGGGATTGCTGGAACGGGCCATGGCCAACGTGCCGTCTTTGTGCACATTATGCGGGTTGGTGGTGAACTCTTCGTGGATGTAATAGCCCGGGTTGCCGGTGCCCATGCGCGACATGCCGCTTTCCACCAGGTCAACCACCTGGGCGTTCGTGTAGCCACGGGAATTGGGGCAGCCGCCCTGAATGACGAAGTTGGGCACGTAGCGATGGAAATGCAGGCCGTCGTAGTAGCCCTTGGTGGCCAACTCGACGAAATTGCCCACGTGGATAGGGGCATCTTCGCCGTGCAGCTGCACCTTGATAGTGCCCTTCGTGGTGGTGAACACGGCAATTTCGCTGCCGTTGGGCTTATAAGCCGGCGTATAAAGATCCATGCGCGTACAACTCCTTTTGTCAGCCGCACCTAAGCGGGGCGGCCTGCTTGCGTTACGTTTCTGGTGCCCTTGACAGGATTCGAACCTGCGGCTTTCTGCTCCGGAGGCAGACGCTCTATCCCCTGAGCTACAAGGGCACACGGCGAAGATTATACGCTATCATATCTAAGATAGGTAAATGTCCACGTAAAGGTCACACACAATGCCCACCACCCTACAACTGGAACGCATGAGTTCGAATGCCGGCGCCGTGGGGCACCTGCCTTCCGGCAAAACCGTCTTCGTGGAAGGCGGAGCGCCCGGTGATGTGGCAGAAATTGAAATCACCGAAGAAAAGAGCAGCTTCGCCAACGCGAAAGTGGTGCAGGTGGTGGAAGCCGGCCCAGACCGCATTGCGCCTGCCTGCCCCTACGGCGCCGCATGCGGCGGATGCCCGTGGCAGCACCTTGCCTACGAAGCGCAGCTTGCCGCCAAGCGCTCTACCGTGGTGGAGGCGCTGGTGCGCACCGGCGGCGTGCCGAAAGAACAGGCTGAAGAGCTGGTGGCGCCCGTGATGGGCAGCAAACGGCAGTGGGGTTACCGCAACAAGCTGGAACTGGGCTGCGGCAGGGACGCCGCGGGGCGCCTGGAAGTGGGCCTTCGCGCGGAAGGCACGCACAACCTGTTCACACCCCAAAAGTGCCTGCTGGCCCACGCCCCCATCCAAAAGGCCGCCAAAAGCCTGCGCGGGGCCCTTCGTCACCTGCAAGGTAATGATGACCTAGGCATATATCGCATTGGTGTGCGCAACAGCCTGCGCACCAAGGATACCGAGATTGCGCTGTGGACCCCGCCAAGCGCCTTCCCCCGCGCCGCCGCCACCGCCATTTTGCGCGACGCCCTGCGCAACACCAGCGTGGTGCGCGTGCTGGCCGCGCCGGACGGAGCACGCAAGGTGAAGCGCGTTGAGCAGCTGAACGGTAAAGGCTGTTGGGGCGAAACGCTGTGCGACGTTGACTTCCTTACCAGCGCGCCGGCGTTTTTCCAGGTGAACACCGCGCAGGCGGAAAAGCTGGTGGAAACCGTGATAGACGGGCTGAAGCTGGAAGAAGGCGAACTGGTGGCCGACCTGTATTCCGGCGGCGGCACGTTCAGCGTGCCGTTGGCCTTGGAAGGCGCGCAAGTGGTGGCAGTTGAAAGCGTGGGCGCTTCCGTGCGTGACCTGCGCCGCAACGCCGAGCGAGCCGGCGTGTGGATTGACGTGCTGGGGGGCGACGCCGAGCGCGAACTTCCCACCTTAGGCCGCCTTGACGCCTTGGTGGTAGACCCCCCGCGCGCAGGCCTTGCGAAGGGCATGGCCGAAAGCATAGCCGCTGCGCACCCGCACCGTATGGCCTACGTAAGCTGCAACCCCCAAACCCTGGCACGCGACATTGCCCGCCTGCGTGAAGTGGGCCTCCAACTGCAACACGTGCAGCCGGTAGACCTGTTCCCCCAAACCTACCACGTGGAATGCGTGGCATTGCTGCACCAAAGCTAAGAATTGCCTGGAAGCCTGCGATGCCAAAACCTTCCAGGAGACCGATTGTGTGAAAGGAGGAAGCGCCATGACCGATCAACAGAAGAATATCCTTATTGACAAGCTGGCAGACAATCTTCCTGTTTTGAGAAAAAAGCTGAACCTGTCCCAAGAAGAATTGGGCGAAAAGGTCGGTCTCAGCGGGACGACGATTGCGACCATAGAGAACAACGAGCTCAAAATGTCATGGAGCACCTTCCTTGCAATCATGTTCATTTTTGCGGGAAACAACAAGACTGCCGCCCTGATGAAAGAAATGGGCATCTACACAGACCAGCTAGGCAGCTTCGTGCTTCCCTCCGACGATGAGCACACGCGCAGCAGCGACGGCGAAGACACGCAGATTCAGCTGGGAGTCATTGAAGCCCTCAGCCACGAGTACGAACTTTTGCTGCTCATAGATGTTGCCACCGGTACATTTGTTTTTTATCGCGGCACGGAAAACCTGGTTCACCAAAAAGCCATCAATCACTTTATAGAGTTCCAGGAACGCGGCGCATCGATCGATACGGCTATGCAAAGCTACATTGACCGGATCGTCTGCACCCAAGATCAAGAGGCTGTTCGCTTTACGGCCCATATGGATGAAGTGCTTAAGCAGGTACCTGACAAAGGCATTTTCGTGGTCCCCTACCGTGGCAGGGTCGATAGCGGCACCGAAAACGAAAGCTTCCGCTACTATCAGGTCAATTACGCTAAATTCAGCGGCTTGGACGGAAAAGCGTATCTGGTACAGGCTTTCCGTGACGTTGATCACATGACCAGAAATCAGCTTAAGCAAGAAGCTGTTCTTTCACGCCGTTACGACATCATCATGTCTTTGGCTGATATCTATACGTCGGTTTTCTATATCTCGTTGGAAGATCATACGTATATCAATGAGAAAGTGTCTGACGCTTTGAACTCAGTCATCGCCAGCAATAACGCCGATGAAGCCTTTAAAAAGGCATGTGCGTACTTGATGGCCCCGGAGTATGCCCAGTCCATGCTGGAGTTTACCAATCTTGATACGTTACGTAAGCGCATGGGTTCGCGGGATATGATCACAACCCAGTATTTCGGCCGGGTGGTGGAAAGCCCCGGAAGCCATTGGATCGAAGCCTCCTTTATCGATGCCGGGCGTGACGAACAGGGCAATCTCACTCACGTCTTATACGTCACGCGTCCGGTATACAACAATCTGGCTATCAATGCCCAAACCTTGCCGGTGCTGGAATCTTTGGCTGAGGGTATCCCGGGCGGTTTCTTCATATACAAGGCCGATGATAAACGAGAATTTATCTATTCCAACTCCAGAATGTGGAAGATAGCCGGCTGTACCAATGAAGAGGAGTTCGAGAGCTTAACGGGCAATTCCTTGGGCGGATTGATCTATGAAGAAGACCGGGATAGAACCTTTTCGACGATCGAAGACCAGATAATCCATAATGAGGATGCTGCCGGACAGGTCGATCATGTCCGTTACCGCATCAGGACCGCCAGCGGCGATCTGCGCTATATCGACGACTACGGGCATCTGGCCCACACCGATGAGTACGGCGATGTCTTCTATGTCTTTGCGGCTGATATCACCGAGGAGTTTATCAGGGAAGAAAGAGAGCGGAACAAGCGGGAAGATGCCTTCCGGACCGGCTTCTATCTGATGAACGAAACTCTGCATTCCGGTGTTTGGGGCATGAGCTTTAATGAACAAGGCGAAATGACCGAAGTATCCTGGAGCCAGGAATTCCGCAAGATGCTGGGTTATCAAAACGAGTTGGATTTCCCGAATGTGTTGGAATCCTGGTCAGACCTTCTGCATCCCGAAGACAAAGAAATGGTGCTGGCTGAATACTTCGGCACAATCAAAGACTATACCGGCCAAAAGACCTATGACGTCAATTATCGCTTGCAAGTAAAATCGGGAGAATGGCGCTGGTTCCATGCGGCAGGCCGCCTGTCTCGCAGGGAAGACGGTTCACCGGATATGTTTGTCGGCATCTTCGTCGACATCACCGAGCGTAAACGGCAGGAAGATTTCTTGCAGGATACCTTAGCGCAGGCTGAGTCAGCCAATAAAGCGAAGTCCGATTTCCTGGCAAACATGTCTCATGACATCCGCACCCCGATGAACGGCATTATTGGCATGACGGCCATTGCGGCCGCACATATTGACGACAAAGAGCGGGTGGCGGATTGCCTGCAGAAAATCAATGGGGCATCCGGACATCTGTTGTCGTTGATCAACGAAGTTCTGGATATGTCTAAGATCGAATCAGGAAAAATCGACTTTGCGGAAGAGGAATTCAACCTCTCTGAGCTGGTCGACAACACGGTCACGATGATCCGGCCGCAAATGGAAGAACACGGGCATGATTTCAAGATTTCCATACGGAATGTGACTCACGAAAGAGTGATCGGTGATTCACTGCGCATGCAGCAGATCTTCGTGAATATGATGAGCAACGCGGTTAAATACACACCGGATGGCGGCCAGATCAGCCTTACCATCGAAGAAAAGCCAACGAACAGACCGAAGGTGGGATGCTTTGTATTCACCTTTGCCGACAATGGCATCGGCATGTCTGAGGAATTCCTGCAAAATATTTTCGAGCCCTTTGCCAGGGCGGAAGATAACCGCATCGCCAAGATTCAAGGAACGGGCCTGGGCATGTCAATTGCCCGCAATATTGCCCGTATGACCGGCGGCGATATTGAAGTAACCAGCAAATTGAACGAAGGCTCCACCTTTATTGTCACCATATTCTTGGAACTTCAAGAAGAAGACGAGATAGACTTTGCAGAGTTTGCCGGCTTGCGTGTGCTGGTTGCAGACGATGACCCGACAGCTTGCGAGACGGCATGCATCATGCTAGATGATATCGGCATGAACAGCATAGGCGTTACATCCGGAAAAGAAGCGCTAGACTGCGTCGCCGCTCATCACGATAAGGAGCAGGAGTTCTTTGCGGTCCTTCTTGACTGGAAGATGCCCGATATGGATGGCGTCCATACGGCAAGGGCAATCCGTGAGGCAGTGGGTCAGGATATGCCGGTCATCATTGTCTCGGCCTATGACTGGAGCGAGATTGAGCAGGAAGCCAGAGCGGCCGGCGTGGATGCATTCGTCTCCAAGCCGCTGTTCAAGTCTAGGCTTGTGCGCGTATTCGACACCCTTATCAACCACGGCTCTGCCCAAAAAAGGGCTCCCCTTCAGGACGTCGAGGATATGGATCTGAGCGGCCACAGAGTTCTTCTTGTCGAAGACAATGAGTTGAACAGCGAGATCGCCAAGGAGATTCTTGAGATGACGGGCCTTGCTGTCGAAACCGCATGGAACGGAGCGGAAGCTGTCGACAAAGTGACGGAATGCGCCGATGATTATTACGACTTGATATTTATGGACATCCAAATGCCGAAGATGAACGGCCATGAGGCAACCAGAGCCATTCGCTCCATGGGCAGGGCTTATTGCAAGCGCGTTCCCATAGTGGCCATGTCGGCAAACGCCTTTGCCCAGGATGTGGAAGCGTCGCGCAATTCAGGCATGAATGAGCATATCGCAAAGCCATTAGACATGAGCGCGTTGGCGAGAGTGCTAAGACGATGGATTAAGAAATAACTGATGGAAGCCCTGGCAGACGTTTTGGGATAAAAAAATGTGGCAAGTGAGCAGGTCACTTGCCACATTTAAGCAGGCAGTCGTCTGCGTAGCGCTTAGTGCTGTTCGGCTATCAGGCGGTTCAGGGCGTTTAGGTAGGCCTTGGTGGAGCTTACTATGATGTCGCCATCGGCGCCGCGGCCGGAATACACTTCGCCGTTGGCGGCGGTCACGCGCACGGTCACCTCGCCTAAGGCGTCAATGCCGCGGGTCACGGACTGCACGCTGAATTCGGACAGGTCATTTTCCACGTCCACAATCTTATTGACGGCCTTGTACATGGCATCAACCGGGCCGGTGCCGTAATCGCAAGCCGTGTGCTCGCGGCCGTTGGCGTCCTTCAAGGTTACCGTGGCGGTGGGAGTCAGCGGGAAGCCGCAGGAAATCTGCGAAGCCACCAGCGTGAAGGCCGTAGCCTCCTCTTCCCTGTCGCGTTCGTGGATCAGGCTTTCCAGGTCCTCGTCGTAGACTTCCTTCTTCTTGTCGGCCAGGTTCAGGAAAGCGGTGTACATCTTATCCAGCTCTTCGCCTTCGTAGGTGTAGCCCAGTTCTTCCAGGCGATGCTTCAAAGCCGCATGGCCAGAACGGGCGGTCAGCACAATCTGGCTTTGGCCGGCGCCAACGTCGGCCGGGTCTATGATCTCGTAGGTGTCGCGCTTCTTCAGCACGCCGTCTTGGTGGATGCCGGAAGAATGGGCGAAGGCGTTCGAGCCCACGATGGCCTTGTTGGCCTGCACGGTCATGCCCGTGATGCTGCTGACCAGGCGGCTGGCCTTGATGAATTCACGCGTGTTGATGTCGGTGTGGGCGTCTAAGTCCTCTTCATGCATGCGAATGGCCATGACCACTTCTTCCATGGCCGTGTTGCCCGCACGCTCGCCCAGGCCGTTGATGGTGCATTCCACTTGGCGCGCACCGTTCTTCACGCCAGCCAGCGCCAGCGCGGTGGCCATGCCTAAGTCGTTGTGGCAATGCACGGCAATCTTCACGTTCTGGATGCCGTTCACGTTGTCTACCAGGTACTTGATGCGCTGGCCGAATTCTTCAGGCAGGCTGTAGCCGGTGGTGTCCGGGATGTTCACCACCGTAGCGCCGGCATCCACAACCGCTTGGATGATGCGCACCAGGAAGTCGTAGTCGGAACGGCCGGCGTCTTCGGCGTAGAACTGCACGTCCTCCACGTAGTTGCGGGCGCACTTCACGGCCTTCACGGCGCGCTCAACGGCGGTGTCTTCATCGATGCGCAGCTTGTCGTAAATGTGGCTCTTCGAAACGCCGATACCCGTATGGATGCGGGGGCGCTTGGCGTATTTCAGTGCATCGGCGGCACACACGATGTCTTTTTCCACGGCGCGGGTCAGGCCGGCAACGGTGCATTGGTCACCCGCCAGTTCGGCAATGCGCCGCACCGATTCGAAGTCGCCGGGGCTGGAAATGGGGAACCCGGCTTCAATGACGTCCACGTTCAGGCGCAGCAGCTGGCGCGCCACCACCAGCTTCTCTTCGGTGTTCATAGAAGCGCCAGGCGATTGCTCGCCGTCACGCAGCGTGGTGTCGAAAATGTCAATCTTGCGAGTCATGGGTATATCGCCTTACTTCTTGATCCAGGTGAACATGGAGCGGATTTGCTTGCCGGTCTGCTCGATCAGCGACTCGTCGCACTTGGCGCGCTGTTCAAGCAGCCACTTGTGGTCGTTTTCGCAGTCGGCCACGAATTCCTTGGCGAATTCGCCGTTCTGGATGCGCTCCAGGATAAGCTTCATGGCAGCGCGAGATTCGTCGTTGATCACCTTCGGGCCGGCGTAGTATTCGCCATATTCGGCCGTGTTGGAAATGGAGTAGTTCATGAAACCGATGCCGGATTCATACATCAGGTCCACGATCATCTTCAGTTCATGGTAGCACTCGAAGTAGGCCAACTCGGGCGGGTAACCCGCGTCAACCAGCGTGTCGAAGCCGGCCTTCACCAGTTCCACGCAGCCGCCGCACAGCACCGCCTGCTCGCCGAACAGGTCTTCTTCGGTTTCCTGCGCGAAGGTGCCCAGCATAATGCCGGTACGCGCACCGCCTACGCCCCATGCGTAAGACTTCGCGATGTCCCAGGCATTGCCGGTGGCGTCCTGCTGCACGCAGATAAGGTCCGGCACGCCGGAGCCTTCGGTGTACTGACGGCGTACGATGTGGCCGGGGCCCTTCGGGGCGCACATAATGACGTTCACGTCGGCCGGGGGCACAATGTAGCCGAAATGGATGTTGAAGCCATGGCCGAAGCCCAAGGTGTCGCCGCTGTGCAGATGCGCCTCGATGTGATCTTTGTACACGGCGGGCTGAATCTCGTCAGGCACCAGCATCATGATCAGGTTGGCTTCTTCGGCGGCCTGGTCCATGGTGCACACCTTTAGGCCCGCTTCTTCCGCAGTAGCCCAGCTTTTAGAGCCTTCGCGCAGGCCAACGCGCACGTCACAGCCTGAATCCATCAGGTTCAGCGCATGGGCGTGGCCCTGGGAGCCATAGCCGATGATGGCAACCTTCATGCCCTGGATGATTGAGGGGTCGACGTCCTTTTCGTAGCAAATCTCAATAGCCATGTCTTTTCCTTTCGTTTGGCTAGGATGACTGAAATTGGTCAAGCCTTTCTATTGTAGCTGTTTTTAGTCTTTCGTGTTGCGGCTCATGGCAATCTTACCCGTGCGGACCGTCTCTTTAATGCCGTAAGCACGCAGCAAATCTTCCAGGCCCTTCAGCTTCTCTTCGGTGCCCGTGGCCGCTATGGTCAGCGAATGCTTGCCCACGTCCACAATGGATGCGCGGAAGATGTTGGACAGCTCTATGATTTCGCCACGCTTTTCGGGGGCGGCGGACACCTTGTACAGCACCAGTTCGCGCTCGATGGCGGCATCGTTGGTCAGGTCCGAAATCTTGTAGACGCTGATCAGCTTGTGCAGCTGCTTGGTGATCTGCTCGTATCCCATGTCGTCGGCGTCCACTATGGCGGTGATGCGGCTCATGGTGGGGTCTTCTGTGAGACCTACCGAAAGCGATTCGATGTTGAAGCCACGGCGGCTGATAAGGCCCGTCACGCGGGACAGCACGCCCGATTTGTTTTCAACGGTAACGGAAAGAATGTGACGCTGCGCTTCCATTAGTTGTCCTCCTTTGCGGTAAGGGGGCATTCAGGGTCGCACTGCCAGCAGCTGTTGTCGCAAGCCACGCCCATGGCGGCCGCTTCGGCAGCGGGAATCCACCTGCCGTCAACCAGCACGCCGGTGCGCTGGCCTTTGTCCTGCGGGTTCACTTCCCACCTGCCGCCGAATTGCGCGTCTAGCGCGGCGCAGGGCGAAGAAGCCGGCGCTCCCGGCATTTCGGTGCGAACCGCACCCACGGCCACGTCGATGGCACCTAGGATGTCATCAAGCGCGCGGCCGCCCGGCACCATGGGATACACGTTTTGGTCGCGTTCGATCATCACGTCTAGCAGATAGGGGCCATCTGCTTCCAACATGCGCTTGATGGCAGCGGGCATTTCGGCGGGGTCGCTCACGCGTTCGCCCTGCCAGCTGTAGGCGTCGGCCAGCTTCACGAAATCAGGGTTGTCGTCAAGAAGGGTGTTGCTGTAGCGCTCTTCGTAGAACAGCTTTTGCCACTGATGCACCATGCCTAAGCAGCGGTTGTCCAAGATGAGCACCTTCACCGGCACGCCATTGATAGCGGCCGTGGCCATTTCTTGGCTGTTCATCTGGAAGGAACCGTCGCCGGCAATGCAGACCACCTGCGTGCCGGGGCGCGCGATGGCAGCGCCGATGGCCGCTGGGAAGCCAAAGCCCATGGTGCCCAAGCCGCCGCTGGAAAGGAAGGTACGGGGCTTTTCGCGGTTGATGAACTGGGTGGCCCACATTTGGTGTTGGCCCACTTCGGTGACCACGATGGAGTTTTCGGGGTCAAGCTGGTCAGAAAGTTCCTGCATCACCAGTTCGGGGACTATAGTGTTGGGGTTTTCTTCCAGGCTGCGGTGATACAGCGGGAAGCGTTCCTTCCATTCCATCAGCTGGCTCACCCAAGCCTGCGTGCGCGGCTGCGCGTCGTCCTTCTGCAGCACATCCACCAAGCTTCCCAGCACGCCCTTCAGGTCGCCCACGATGGGAATCTGGGCTTCGCGGATCTTGCCTATTTCGGCCGGGTCAATGTCTATGTGGATGACCTTGGCGTTCGGGGCAAATTCGGAAAGCTTGCCCGTCACACGGTCGGAAAAACGCGCGCCCGCAGCAATGATCAGGTCGGACTGCGTGAGCGCCAGGTTGGCGTACTTGGAGCCGTGCATGCCCACAGCGCCCAGGTTAAGCGCATGCGACGCCGGCATGCCGCCCTTGCCCATCAGCGTGGTGACCACGGGAATCTGCATCAGTTCGGCCAACTGGATAAGCTCTTCTTGCGCATCCGAGATAATCACGCCGCCGCCGGCGTAGAGCACCGGGCGCCCGGCTTCCTTGATGGCTTCGGCCGCGGCGCGAATCTGCTTGGCGTTGCCCTTGTAGGTGGGCTTGTAACTGGGCAGGTTCACTTCGTCGGGGTATTCAAACACCATCTTGGCGCCTAACAGGTCGCTGGGGATGTCAATGAGCACCGGGCCCGGGCGGCCGGTAACGGCAATGTGGAAGGCATCGCGAATGGTAGAGCACAGGTCGTCGGTGCTTTTCAGCAGGAAGCTGTGCTTGACCACAGGCATGGTGATGCCCACGATGTCGGATTCCTGGAAGCTGTCGGTGCCTATGGCGCCGCGTGGCACCTGTCCGGTTATGACCACCAAGGGCACGCTGTCCATGCAGGCCGTGGCAATGCCGGTAACCGTGTTGGTGGCGCCCGGGCCGCTGGTCACGATGACTACGCCGGGGCGCCCGGTGGCACGCGCATAGCCATCGGCCATGTGCACCGCGCCCTGTTCGTGGCGCGCCAGAATGTGATGCAGCTGCGTGGAGCTGTACAGGGCGTCGTACAGGCGAATGGCCTGACCGCCCGGGTAGCCGAACAGCACGTCAACGCCTTCAGCCTCCAGGCTGGCGATGACCGCTTCAGCACCAAGCATGGTCTGCCCCTGCTTGGCGGTATGCGACCCCAAACCGCGCGGGGCGCCCATCAGCGCCGCCGTGCGCTTTATTTCTTTGCTGGATTCGTTCATGAAACGAAAGCCCCCTTGTCTGCCGAAGAAACCATGCGGGCGTACTTGGCCAACACGCCGTGGTCGTGCTTGGGCGCGGGCGGCACGAAGGCCGCCTGGCGCGCTGCGAATTCCTGATCGCTGATGTTCAGGTTCAACTGCCCGCCTTCAATATCCACCGTGATGGAATCGCCTTCCTGGATAAGCCCAATGGGGCCGCCGGCGGCAGCCTCAGGCGAAACATGGCCGATGGCGGGGCCCTTCGTGGCGCCGCTGAAGCGCCCGTCGGTGATAAGGGCCACGCTGGAAGAAAGGCCCATGCCGCAGATGCTGCTGGTAGGCGTCAGCATTTCGCGCATGCCCGGGCCGCCCTTGGGGCCTTCGTAGCGGATGACCACCACATCCCCGGGGTTGATGCCGCCGCTGTTGATGCAGGCGCAGGCTTCCTCTTCGCTGTTGAACACGCGGGCGGGGCCGGTGTGCTTCATCATGAACGGATCCACAGCCGCCTTCTTCACGATGCCGCCGTCAGGCGCCAAGTTGCCATGCAGCACGCGCAGGGCGCCCTGCGGGCTCAGCGGGTTGTCGTGGGTGCGGCACACTTCGCCATCGGCCGCCGGGCAGCAGGTGTCCAGGTATTCCTGCATGGAGCCCATAACCGTAATCGCATTCAGGTCCAGCAGGCCCAGCTCGTTCAGCTCGTGCATGACCACGGGCACGCCGCCCACTTCGTATAAGTCAAGCAGCGGACGCGGACCAGAAGGCTGCAGCTTCAGAAGATGCGGGGTGCGCGCCGAAGCGGCATCCCAGTCGTCCATGGTTATGGGATGGCCGGCCTGTTGGGCGATGGCCGTAAGGTGCAGCACCGTGTTGGTGGAACCGCCGAAGGCCATGTCGCATTCCATGGCATTGTGGATGGCAGCTTCGCCTATGATGTCGCGCGGACGCACGTCCTTTTCCAGCAGCTCCATCACCTTCATGCCGGCATGCTTTGCCAAGCGGATGCGCTCGGCATACACGGCCGGGATGGTGCCGTTGCCGGGAAGGGCAATGCCTAATGCTTCGCACAGGCAGTTCATGGAATTGGCCGTGAACAGGCCCGAGCAGCTGCCGCAGCCAGGGCAGGCATGGTCTTCGTGGAACTTCAGCTCCTCTTCGGTCATGGTGCCCGCCTGCACCTGGGCCGCGCCGTCGAACAGCACGTTCAGGTCGGTGGTGGGGCCGGCTCCCCCACGCTGCTTGCCCGGCAGCATGGGGCCGCCCGAAACAAACACCGTGGGAATGTTCACGCGCAGGGCGCCTAACAGCATGCCCGGCACAATCTTGTCGCAGTTGGGAATGCACACCGCGGCGTCAAAGGCGTGGCCCTGAATGGCGCATTCGAAGCTGTCCGCAATCACTTCGCGGGAAACCAGCGAATAGTGCATGCCTTCGTGGTTCATGGCAATGCCGTCGCATACGCCGATGGTGGAAATCTCGAAGGGCACGCCGCCGGCCATATAGATGCCGGCCTTCACCGCTTCGCAGATCTTGTCCAGGTTGTTGTGGCCCGGGATGATGTCGTTGCGCGAATTGAACACGGCCACCAAGGGGCGCTTCATCTCTTCGTCGGTCACGCCATCGGCCTTCAGCAGGCTGCGGTGGGGCGCACGCATGACGCCGCAACGAACTTGCTCGGAACGCAGTTCCATGTGGGTAGTCTCCTTTCCCCTACCAATAAAAAATCCCAGCGCGGGCCGCACCAGGACATCGGGTAAGGAGCACGCTCCTTGACTGTTTCGGTGTCACCGGTTCGGCCTACTGACCGCCTTGCGCCCTGAAGATCGTCCAAGTGCGCAAGACCGCGTTCACGCCAAACTGCTCAGGGGTGGCTTTCGGGACGCCCACCGCCGGCTTGCAGCGACCGCCGGCTCTCTTGGGATGGGTTAGCCCGTACTTTCCCCGTCAACGCAATACGTATGAACTTGTATCGGGCAGTATACGCCCTTTTTTGTGAAATTCGTCACCTTTTGTGTCAAATTAGGGCAATATATTCATCAAGAATACAAAGGAAGGGCCACTCATGGATAACGCACAACGCCTGCAGCTGGAAACGTATGGCGTCAACTGGGAAGACGCTATGGAGCGCTTCGGCGGCAACACCGCCTTCTACTTCAAGCTTCTTGCGCGCTATACGGAAAAAGCCTACCTAGAGCAAATGAAGCAGTCCTTGGAAGCCGGGGACGAAAACGCGGCTTACGAAGCCTGCCACACCCTGAAAGGCGTTGCAGGGAATTTGTCCCTTACTCCCCTGTTCGAAGTGGCATCGGCCGCCTGCGTGGCCTTTCGCGAAGGCAACCCGGAAGCCGCCCGCAACATGATTCCCCAGTTGGAAACGCATCACGCTTTGGCCCGGGAAGCCGCTTCGCTGGCAAAGCAGCTGCAATAAAAAAGCCAGGGCTTTACGCCACTGGCCTGCGAATTCTATGGTGCCCCCAACGGGAATCGAACCCGTGTCTCAGCCTTGAAAGGGCCGCGTCCTGACCTCTAGACTATGGGGACGGCTGCAAACAGCTTTGCTATTATGCCAAAGCCCCGCGCAAAAGGCAAGAGACTATTTTATCTTCTTGATGAAGCCTGACTGCGAAGGGTCCTGCGGCGCGCGCGAGCCCTTCTTCCCCTTGCCTTCGTAATGATGCTGCAGCACCGGCCCCGCCACGCCCAGCAAGCAAATGATGACGATGCCTACCACCACCAACAGCACCACAACACCGGTGCGCACCGCATCGGGCGCCATGGTAACGGCAATGGCAATCACCGAAGAGACGGCCGTGCACAGATACAGCACCAATACCGTGGCTGTCTGCCCTAGCCCGAAGCGCAACAGGCGGTGATGGATGTGGTTCATGTCGGGTTCGCCTATGGCCTTGTGGGTCACCTTTCGCCGCACGATGGCCGAAGCGGTGTCTATGACCGGCACGGCGGCCACCGTCAGCGGCACCATTAACACCGCCAACGACTGCGTGCGCACCACGCCCAAAAGCGAAACGATGCCCAACATTAGCCCCAAGAACAGCGCGCCTGAGTCGCCCATGAACACCGAAGCAGGGTGGAAATTGAACACCAGAAACGCCAGGCACACCGCCACCAAGGCCAAACACACCATGGTCAGCGTCATGGAGCCGCGCTGGAAGACCAAGTACATAAACGTAAGCGAGCTGATGGTCGTGATGCCTGCCGCCAAGCCGTCCAAGCCGTCTATCAGGTTGATGATGTTCATGAACACCAGCAGATAAAACACCGTCAGCGGAATGTCCAGCCACCCCAGCGACACGTCGCCGCTAGAAGTGGCAATAACATCCAGCGAAACACCTGAAAGCGCCACCACCAAGGCGCCAACCGTCTGCCACGCAAACTTCACCCGGGCCGAAATCTGCTTCACGTCGTCGAACAAGCCCACGGCGAAAATGAGCGTGACGGCCGCTAACAGCAAGGGGTAATTGATGCGCTCAAGCGTATAGAAGTCCACGATGCGCCAATGGAACACATGGATGCCAATCCAAAAAGCGCCCAGCCCGGCCAGAAAGCCAACATACAGCGCAATGCCGCCGCAGCGCGGCACCGCCACCGTGTTCACCCTTCTGTTGCTGGGGTAATCAATGGCGCCAATTTTGCGCGCAATCTTTTTCGACACCGGCACCATGATCAGCGTGACCAACAGCGCGGTGAAAAAGACAATGCCCGCTTGCCAAAAGACTTCCATGCTCTCGTTTCTGTTCCAGCCCCTCTGCCTGCGCAGCGGGGTTCAGCATCCATCAAGTTAGAAATTATAGACCTCTTTGCAAATAAGGTCTTGCTTGTTCGCCAAACTGCCAAAACAAAAGGAGCCGGGGCCATGCGCCCACGCGGCTCCTGCGAAAACGGCGTGTCTCAAAAAGCAGCCGAGAAGGTTAACTCTTACCGTTTTCTTTGCCCTGTATGCTAAAGAAAAAAATTCCGAATTCCAGACTGGTATTCATGGGGTTTTTGAGTGATAGTAAAAGGTTGCTAAAATTTGCAGTATTCGTACTTTGAACAGGCATTTTGTACGAACCGTATTAAGTTTACGCTTCGGACTTTCGCAAGTCAACGGGCTGTGGAAAACCGCCTTCGCGCACGGCCATTTCAAAAGCATGCAAAACATTGTTGAATCCGTTTTTCTTTTCCGGCGAAAGAAATATGAAAACACGCTACGAAAATGGCAAAAACAGGCCGCGCCGGCGCAAGTGAAACCTGACAAAAAAATAAGCAAAGTGGCTCATCCCTGTATACCAGGTGCAAAATCGCCCCCTTAGGCTTATAGGCACCGGTTGGTGCGGTCCCCTCACCAACCGGCCCTCTTCACCCGCGAAGGAAAACGCTCCTTCGCACGTATGACAGGAGTGCCTATGACCTTAGAACGTAAATCCTTCCTTGCCGGATGCGCCGTGGTGCTAGGCGGCTTGCTGGCCGCCGGATCGGCAGGCGTGCTTGCCCTGTACCTGCGGTTCAAAGAATTTGCCAACCCCGCACCTTCACCCGAAGACGGCTTTTACGTTGTGGGCGACAAAGACGCCCTGTGGCAATTCCCTGAAGTTGACTGGGATTACTGGCAATACATCAACCCTTCAGTTTCAGCCTGGATTAACATCCCGAACACCGACGTGAATTACCCGGTGGTGCAGGCCAACCAGTTCGAGCCCACCTTTTATCTGACCCATGATGTGTACAGAAACTGGAACCCCTACGGGTGCCCCTACTTGGACTGGCAAAGCGGCATTTCAGAATGGGGGCACCAATCGGTGGTGTTCGGCCACAACATGGACGACGGTTCTATGTTTGCCCCACTTGCGCGTTACTCAGAACCAAGCTGGGCAGACGATCACCCGGTCATCCTGCTTCAAACGCCCTTGCTGAAAAAAGTTTTGCATGTGGGGTTTGTGCAGGTGGTCGACGGCCAAAAAGCGCAGAAACGCTTCGAATTCGCCTCTTCAGAAGAATACCTGGAATGGTTGCGCAGCCAACACGACGAAGCGATAGTGAGACTTGGTTTTTACGATTCGCCTGACCTGTATATCTTGTGCACCTGCTCAAACAATTATTACGCTTCCGAGCGCACGCTGGTGTTCGCCTTTGCCCAGGAGGACGCGTGAAAGCACTGACCCGCACGCTGTACGCAATCGAAGTGGTGTTCTTGGCCGCCTTGGTGTTGGCCCTGGTGGGCGGCATGCCCTTCGGCGTTTCGCCCTACATAGTGGGCAGCGGGTCTATGGAGCCCGCAATCCCCCAAGGAAGCCTGGTCTACATCAAGCACAACGTGGACACCTCCAGCTTGCAAGTGGGAGACATCATAGCATTCCAGCATCGTCAGACAGACCCTGTAGTGACCCATCGGATAACCGGCATAGACCCCCAAACGGGGCGCTATGCAACGAAAGGAGATGCAAACACCGCCCAAGACGCAGAAGAAACATCACCTGACCAGGTAATAGGGAAAGCGCTTTTCAGCATTCCCCTGGCAGGATGCCTATTGGCAGACCACAAAAACGCGCTGATAGCCGCCGGATTAGCCCTGGTGGGCATAAACCTGGTGCTTTCCAGCCGCAAGCAGAAATACTCACCGTTTAGGAAAGGAACTTATCATGGCTAACACGTATAGCAGCAATGAAATCCCCTTCAGGGCCAAGCTTCCCCTGCGTTTTCGCCTGGCACGCAAAGCGGGCATAGGGCTGGCAGCCGCAGGATGCGCCTGCTTGCTGTTGGGAGCAGGCACCACCTTGGCGTATCTGACCGACACAGACGCCCAGACCAACACGTTCACCGTGGTGGAATCGCTGAAGATAGACTTGCAGGAGCCGAAGTGGGACGCCCAGCCTGACACCGACAAAGACGGCATCCCCGATGCCGCCGAGGAATTGGTACCCACCCAAACCATCACGAAGGACCCGCAGGTCAAAAACACTGCCGGCACCGAAGCCTGGGTGTTTTTGGAAGTGCAGGTACCCACTTACAATGTAAGGACCGTTTCTGCCAACGGTGGTTCGGTAGACGCAGCTTCCAACAAGGAGCTGTTCACGTATGCGGTAGACCCGGCATGGGTTGAGATGGGCACCGGCACCTACAACTCGAATACCAACATGACCACGCACTATTACGCCTATAAGGCCCCAGTTGCCGTGAATGCCATCACCACCCCGCTTTTCACATCTGTCGCGCTTATCAACCTGGCCGACGACCAGTTGGCTTTCCTGGCGAAGAACAACCTGATCACGGTGGACATCCCCATACATGCTTACGGCATCCAGACGCATGGGTTTGACACCTACGCAGCCGCCTGGGACGCCTACGGCAAGCAGCATCAGGCCTAATGGCTGTTAGCCTGATACCCAAAGGGGGTGAATAACATGTATAAGACCATGATGCGAAGGTGGCTCATTCCTGCCGTTTTGCTGCTAGGTGCGGCGTTGGCATGCATGGCCGGCTTCAACTGGACTACCGCCTATCTGACTGATACGGACAGCGCCGTGAACACCGTTTCCATCAGCAGCATAGACATTCAGATTGACGAACGCTTCGATGACCCAGGGCCGGTGAAGCAGGGCGATTCGTTTGCCAAGGAGGTGCGCATCACCAACACCGGCGACGCGGCCGCCTATGTGCGGGTGATGGTTTCGTTTTCGCACGACTGGGCGCAAAGGAACACTTCGGTGGACTACAACACGTCCCAGTGGACCGACGTGCAAGCCGACGGCTACCGCTACCTGCGCGACGCGCTGCCCAAAAGCGCGCAATCCCCTGCCCTGATGACCACCGTAAACGTAACGGGAACGCCCCTGCAAGGATGGAGCGCTTTCGACATCTTCGTGTATGCCGAAGCCGTGCAGGTGACCAATGCGGAAACCGGCGACACCTATGCGTCGCCCCAGGAAGCCTTCGCTGCCTATGAAAGGAGTGTCTGATGAAGCACACATACGCCTTTGCCCTGTTGTGCTGCATCGGCCTGCTTTCCGTAGGCGTAACCACTGCGGCCGCAACCGCCAACGTGCGGCTTTCTTCCAGCGTGGAATTAGACACCATAGACATATCCATCACGCAGGAACAAAGCGAAGATGCTGCCTTCATTTACGATGACGACACCATAACGCACGTGAATAACCTTGAGAACCTGGGAAGCCCGTGCTGGATTCGCGTTGCCCACATAATGACGTGGGAAAACCCGGAAGGAACGCCACAGCAGGCACTGATACCTGAAGCGGGAAACGACCAGCAAGATTGGATTCCCGGCGCGGATGGGTGGTATTACCTAAACCGCGTACTGCAGGAAGAAGAAAGCGTCCCCTTCGTGGAAACGCTGTTGAATCCCGAAGGAATGGCTTGGGGCGGCCAACTGATACAGGTGGAAAGCTCCATAGAGGTACAAGCCGTGCAGGCCCAAAACTTCACGCCGGACTTTCAGGCCGAACAACCGTGGGGAACCATAGCCCCGCAAGCCTGCATCTATTCGCGCGAGCCGAAGGAGGTGCCCCATGATTAGCTGTAATCGGATACGCCAAGCGCTGTTCGCGTTGCTTTTGGCGGTGGGGCTGTGCGCAGTCTTCCCGCTGCAGGCGGGAGCGGCCGAAAGCACGTACAGCACGTCGCTTGAAATTACCTATGTGTCTTCTGATCAAGAAATCAGCACATCGGGCACGGAATTATTCGATCTGGAGGGGCTAACCATGCCCGGGGACAGTGTTTCGGCAACGGTGGTGTTCCACAACCGGGCGAACACCGCGTGCGGCGTGTGGCTACAGTCCCAGGAAGGCTCTTCCACAGTGCGCGAACACACGCCTGCGCTGATGGACCAAATTACGCTTGCTGTGGCAGACGCCGCCGGTACCAGAGTGTATGACGGAACGCTTTCCGCCCAGGAATTGCAGGGATCGGTGCTGTTAGCCCATGTGGATCCAGGAAACAGCTACACCTTGTCGTTCACGGCTGCCATTCCCGCCGAACTGGACAACCGCTATTCCCTGGCAAAGGCCACGGTGCCGTGGGTTCTTACCGTGGCCGAAGATGTAATCGTGCAGCACACGGGCACACCTGTCACCACCGCCAAGAGCAGCGGACCGTATGACCAAACAGGCGGGGGCATTTTCGCCATGGTGGTACTGGCATGCGTTGGCATGACGGTAGGTGCCGTAGTGGTGGTAGGCGCCCTGCGCCGCTTAAAGAAGGAGGACCCCGATGACTAACAGACCGACTACCAGATTGAAGCAGGTGGCAGGTGCCTTCGCTCTAGTTTGCGTCGCTTTTGCCCTAAGCATTTCCGTGAACCCGTTTATCTCCCCGGCCTGGGCCGCTACAGGCACCATCTCGGTGGTCCCAGACGACAGCTTTGCGCCCGACGGCTTTAGCTGGCATTTCGAATTCACAGGCGTGCAGTCCGAGCGCGGGTTTACCAAGAGCAACAACATCAGCCAGTATTACAACAACCTGTTCCAGGACCACCTGGTCAAAAGCACCGATGCAGGATTCGCGGCTTTCATATACGACAACACCTACACCGATACCAACGGGAACTACCGCTTCGCGCTGCGCTACACCGGCGCAAGCTATACCGACGACCGGGGGCAAACAACCAATGTTGACGCCATCGTAAGCCTGACGCATTGGACCTACCACGAATGGCCCGGCGGAAGGTCCAGCGATCCGTTCATGGTTGCCTTCCCCGCCGAAAACCCCAAACCGGGCGTATTCGTGAACAACAACTATTCCCCTAACGCCACAGAGCGCAACATGACCACATTAGACATCCTGAGCAACATGAATTTCTTCACCGTATGGCTGGATGACCTGTCGGTGAACATCCAATACGTGTATGCAGGGACCAACACTCCTGTAGCCATAAAAGGACATGCTTGCTGCATCGACCTAGACTGCGACCAGGCATTCGCCTTCACAGGAGATGTGGCAAGCGCGGAAGTGAGCGCTTCTTCGCAGCAGGTATACGATGCTGCCACCGGTTTGCGCTGGCTAGAAATTGACCCTAGCGGCAAAAAGGTGTACGGCTACGGCGACATAGAGCCAGACGATTCGGATTCCAACTATCAAAAAGGCCTGGTGGAAGTGTATTTCGACACTAGCGCAAGCGCTCAAGCCTCCTTCACCGTAGATTTTGAGACGTCGTTGAAAAACGGTCCGCCAAACGAATGGACGCCGGTGTCCTTCTTTGCGTTGTCGTCGGAATACCTGGCGAACCCTTCCATGTACAGCCTTGATCTCACAAAGGCGGAAAGCACTGAAACGGCCCAGGTAGGAGAACAATTCGACTACACCCTTACCACTGCCCTGCCCAAAGAAGGTGTGGATGTGCGCATGGGCTACCGGCTTACGTCGTTCGAAATTACCGACCCCTTAGCAGCGCAGCTGCGCTACGTAACCGCCATCGTTTCGGTTGGCGGCACCAGGCTGCCCACGAATTACTACACCACATCGATTACCGACGGCACGCTGACTTGCGCGCTGAGCGCATCCTACCTGAGCACCCTGCAGCTGAACGGACAGGAAGTGGTGGTGACCATAACTGCCGAGCTGCGTTCGATGCCGCCCGCAGGCTTTGATGGAAGGCGCATTGTGGAAAACCAAGGCTTTTTGACCGTCACGCCGGCGGCCGATACCGACCCCATCCCTTCCAACGTGGTGGAGCTGCAGGTAGACGAAGGCTTGTCATCCATCCAAGTGACCAAGAAAGTTTCGGCGAGCGGGGTGTATTGGGACAACGGACAACCCAGCTTCCCCATAACGTTAGAAGGGACCTCCTATAACGGCGTGGGAATAAGGCGTGCAGCGCTGCTTAGCATCACTCCCAACACCCCACAAGATGCTTCCGGGTACTACTACGTTTCAACGGTGTTCGATAATGTTCCGTATGGCACTTACACCGTGCGTGAGGCCACCAGCGTTCGTTATAAGCTGCAACAGCTTACCTGCGCAGGCCAGGTGATTGGGGATGTGGCCCATGTGATAGTAGATGACGCCACGCCCGCATGGGTGCAGTTCATCAACCGCGTGAAAAACTACGAAGACGGATCGGATTCCGTGGCAGCGGTGAACCACATAAGCGCCGGGTAAGGCAAAGGTTAAGCCAGGCGCAGATCCATGATTCTGCGCCTGGCGTCAACAGCCTTCAAGACCACCGCAACGCGTTGTCCCATGCGATAGCGCCGACCTGTTTCTTGGCCGGTAAGCATATGGCGCACGGGGTCAAACGCGTAGTATTCGCCTTCCAGGCCGTCAAGGGAAACCAAGCCTTCCAGGGTGTTTTCCAGGCGCACGTAAAACCCATACGTCATCACTCCGGAGATGATGCCGGAATACAGCTGCCCTATGCAGGGCTCCATCAACTGCAAAAGCTTGCATTCCTGGGATTGCCGGGCGGCTTTATCCGCAATGCGCTCCATTTCGGAAGCGTGCTCGGAAAGCCACGGCAAAGCCTGCACCTGAGCATCCAAACCCGCACTTTTCCCACCCCGGCCTCGCGCCCGCAGCGCATGCAGCATGCGATGAACCACCAAGTCGGGATAGCGCCTGATGGGGCTGGTGAAGTGGCAATAGGCCTGGGAGGCCAAGCCGTAGTGGCCCAAGCATTCAGGGCTGTACACCGCCCGCTTCATAGACCGCAGCACCAGCGAAGACACCAGTTCGGATTCCGGCTTACCCTTAGAAAGCTCCACCACCTGCGAAATGACCGGCGCATTGCCGTTCACGAAAAGGTATTCATCCACATCGGCGAACCAGTCGAATTCGCGCAGTACCGGGATAAGCGCTTCCAGGTTTTCCAGGGCGGGTTGTTCGTGCACGCGGAACATGCCCGGGGTGGTCGTGCGCACCAGATGGCGCGCCACGGCTTCGTTGGCCATGATCATGGCCTCTTCCACCAACTGGGTGGCATGCGTCTTGCGGCGCAAAACATAACCTGTGGGAACGCCTTCGGCGTCTAAGGTCACCTTCGCTTCCACAGAATCGAAATCCATGCCGCCACGCTTCAAGCGCGCGGAGAAACGCAAGGTGGCAATACTATCCAGGGCAATCAGGCGCTCCACCACTTGGCTAGCGTCGATTGGCAGGCTGCAAAGCGCAAAGGTGTTTTCCGGGTTGTCCAAGACCGCCTGGGCAACATCATAGGTAAGCCGCGCGCACGACCGTATGATTGCGGGGTACAGCGAAGTGCGCACCACCACGCCCTGTGCGTCCAAGAACATATCCACCGTGTAGCTTCTGCGTTCTGTGTGCGGCTCCAACGAACAGATGTGGTTGGAAAGCGCTTCGGGCAGCATGGGCAGCACGCGGTCTGCCAAATACACGCTGGTAGCGCGCCTGCGGGCATCCAAATCAAGCGCGCCGTCCCAAGGCACGTAATGTCCCACGTCGGCAATATGCACGCCCAGCCGCCACACAACGCCCGGCTCATCGGTCACCGCATCCAGCGAAAGCGCATCGTCAAAGTCGCGCGCATCGGGCGGGTCGATGGTGAACACCACGCGCTTCGTCAGGTCGGCATAACCGTCCAGCAACGCCTGCTGCGCGTCCACCTGCGCCGCTTCGGCCTGCTCAAGCGCCGCCGCGGAAAACGACGTTTCCAGCTTGTGCTGTGCGATGATCAAATCGATGTCGGCCGATGTGTCATCATAGGCCCCCAACACTTCCTCAACCACCCCAGTTGCGGCAGTCCCCTTCCCTGGGAACGTAGTAATGCGCACCTTCACCAGCGAACCGTCCTTGATGGTGGGGTTGTCGGCGCGCAAGGTGAAAATATCATGGTGAATGCGCGGGTCGACGGGGACCACCACGCCGAAGGGTTCGCACACTTCGTAGCGGCCCACCACCACTTCCGCCGCACGCGTTATCACCCGCACCACGCGGGCAGCCGGGCGGTCGGTGCTGCTGGAAACCGTTTTGCCTGCGCTTTCGGCCGAAGATCGCTTGTTCGTGCCCGTCCGGGGCAACGGGGCAATCTCCACCAAGTCCCCGTTGAAGGCCGATCCCATCTTCGCCTGGGGAATGAAATATTCCCCTTCGGCAGTCTTTACGAAGCCGTACCCGCCCAGGCGCACGTCTAACACACCGGCGGGATAGGCCCGCTGGTGCTTTCGCGTATGGGAGCGTTTGCGCGGCATGGGCTTTAAGCGGCGCCGGAAGACGCAATCTGCAAGGCCACGCTCATCTGGTCACTTTCGGCAGAAACCTGCACGTCCGGCGTTAGGCCCTGGCCGTCTATGGAGTGACCCAGCGGCGTAAGGTAGTAGGCCGCGGTGTAGCGCAGCGCGCCGCCGAAGGAAAGTTGCTGGATAACCTGCACCGACCCCTTGCCCATGGTGGTGGTGCCCACCAAATTGCCGCGGTCGTTGTCCCGAAGCGCCGCCGCCAACACCTCGGCCGCTGCGGCGGTACGGCTGTTCACCAGCACCACCAGCGGCAATTCGGTAAGGGTGGGCGTGGAAGCGCTACGCGCCGAAGTGGCTTCCTTCGTCTGGATTTGCACCATGGTGCCGCTAGGGGCAAACATGCTGGCAATGTCTACCGCTTCGGACAGAAAACCGCCCGAGCAGTCGCGCAGGTCCAAGATAAAAGACGTGGCCCCTTCGGCCGTCAGCGAAGTGATGGCCGATTTCACCAGGTCGGAAGCATTAGAGGAAAGCTGGGTAATCTTGATAAGCCCCACGTTTTGGTCCTGCATGGAAGCGGCCACGTTGGTGGATTTATATTCCTTGCACGGCAGCGTGGTGGAAAAGGAAACGTCGCTGCCCGTTTCGGTGGTCTTCGGGCGCAACCAGGTGATGACCACGTCTTGGCCCACGTTAGCGTTCAGCGCGTTCACCACTTCGGTGGGCGTCCAGTCCTGGGCGGAATTGCCACCTATGGCCTGCACGTAGTCGCCCACCTGCACGCCGGCAGCCGCAGCGCCCGAACCGGGGAACACGTCCGCGGCATAGGTTTTGCCCCCGTATTCCGCAAACAGCACGCCTACGCCCGTGTAGTCAGAAGAGGTGCTTTCAGCCACGTACGTGGCATAGCGCTCATTGTTGAAGTACGTCAAATACGGGTCGTCAGCCGAATCGGCAAACGCCTTCACCACGGCATTGGTAACCGTTTCCAGGTCGTATTCCACCGGGCTGGAATCGGCCAGCACCTTTTCCACTTCGGAAACGCGCGCTGAAAGGGAATTGAACGTGGTTGCGGTTTGCCCCGCCTGCTGCAGCGCGGTGCTGGCTGCCAAGGTGGGGTCTATGCGGTTCATCAGCGGCTCGAAGCCACGCAGGAAAAAGCCCAGGCAGAACACCGCCACAAAGCAGATGATCAAGGCAAAGCGGCGGGCCAGCTTGCTGCGGCGCTCCTGTTCGCGGCGCACGTTGGTGATGGCCTTGCGCTTCAGCACCGACCCAGCGGATTCTTCGCCTTTTTCGCCCTTCACCGAAGGGCGCGGGCGCACGGCGGCATGCCGCCCGCTTGCCGCAGGCGCATCCTGATTCTCAACAACAGGAACAGCCGCGCTGGGGCGGCCGTCCTGGTTGTTGAATATATCGGTTTCGTTAGCGGGCATTAATCCTCCAATGCCACAACGCGCACTTCCGTTATGCCTTCAGGTACCGCCTCATGGCGAACGCGGAACCCGTCAGGCCAATAAGCAAGCCGGCAACCAGCAGGCACACATACACAATGATAACGGTTAGCGTGGGCAAATTCAGCGGCAACCATGCAAGCACGCTGGAAAGCTGAGGCAGCGCGAAGCGGCGCAGCACTTCCAGCACGCCTACGGCCAACGCTGTGCCGATAAGGGCATGCAGGATGGCTTCCATCAGGAAGGGCCCGCGGATGAAGCCATTAGAGGCACCCACCAGGCGCATGATGGAAATTTCCTTGCGGCGGGCCATGATGGCCAAGCGGATGGTGTTGTTGATGAACACCAGCGCAATGAAGATGAGCAAGGCGATGACAGCCACGCCGATGTAGCGAATGGCGCTGGTCAGCTGGAACAGCTTTTCCACCGTCTTCGCGCCATACATCAGCGAAGAAGCCGGGTCATCCGGAACGTCTGCCACCGCGCGGAACTGCGAAGAGGCAGCCAGCGTGTCGACAACGTTTTGCACCTGGTCAGGCGTGTTAAGCTCTATGGTGAAGGAAGCGGGAATGGGGTTTTGGTCGCCCATCTGCTCCACATAGTCCATGCTGGAAGACACAGAGTTCTTGAAGTTCTGCAGCGCCTGTTCCTTAGACGTGTAGGAAACCGACTTCACATCCGGCAGGCCTTCGATGTAGGTTTGGGCCGTGGACAGCTGCGCATCGGTGATGCCGTCGGCCAGATAGGCGGTGATGGATACTTCGCTTTCCACCGAAGACACCACATTGTTCACCACCACGGCGCTCAAGGCGAACACGCCGATGATCAGAAGCGACAAGAAGATGGTGATGATGGAGCCTAGCGTGGTGGAAAGGTGGCGGGCAAAGCCCGTAAACGATTCACGCAGAAAGTAAATGAAACTAGACATTGAGACCGTACACCCCCCTCTCACGGTCGCCGACCAGGTGGCCACGATCCAACGTGATCACGCGGCGACGCATGTTGTCAACCATTTCGCGGTCATGGGTTGCCACCAACACAGTGGTGCCGGTGCGGTTGATGCGTTCCAGCAAGTCCATGATGCCGCGGGAGGTTTGCGGGTCAAGGTTGCCCGTAGGCTCGTCGCAGATCAGCATAGGCGGGCGGTTCACGATGGCACGCGCAATGGAAACGCGCTGCTGTTCACCGCCGGAAAGCTGGTCGGGAAGCTTGTTCAGCTTTTCCTGCAAGCCCACCAGGCGCAGCACTTCGGGCACCTGCGTCTTCACCACGTGGCGGCTTTTGCCGATAACCTCCAACGCGAAGGCCACGTTTTCAAACACCGTCTTGTTAGGCAGCAGCTTGAAGTCCTGGAACACGCAGCCTATGTTGCGGCGCAGGTACGGCACACGCCAGTCGCGCATGTCGGACAGGTCTTCGTTGGCCACGTACACATGGCCCTGGGTCACTTTGATTTCGCGGTTGATCACGCGAATGAACGTGGACTTGCCGGAACCGGAATGGCCCACCAAGAACACGAATTCGCCGGGGAACACCTGCAGCGTTATGTCCTGCAAAGCCGGCTTTTGGGGCTGCGCAGGATACACCTTCGTGACGTGATCGAACACGATGATGGGATTAGACGACTGACGCGGAATAGAATCAACGTCTAACGTGGGCAAGGCTGCAGAAAGCTGTGCAGAAACCTGGGATGAGTTCTGGCCTGCAGCGGCAGCGGCGTGACCACCCGCAGCCGCAGCATGCCTCGCAGAGCGCACCTGGCCCTGCGTACTGCTTTCGTTCGTCACAGAATACTCCATTCAAATATCGATTTACTGAGACGATAGGATTCTACCAGAGCTAGCGGCGGGTTATAACTTTCTTCACAGCATCAACAATGCTTGCAGCGTCCAAGCCGAAATATGCCAGCAATTCGTCAAATTCGCCGGACTTGCCGAAGCGGTCCTTCACCGCAACGAATTCCGCAGGCACGGGGCTGTTTTGCGCCAGGCATTCGGAAACCGCAGAACACAGGCCGCCTATGACGGAATGCTCTTCGGCCACCACGCAGCAGCCGGTCTTGGCAACCGAAGCCAAAATGGTTTCGGTGTCAAGCGGCTTCACGCTGAAGGCGTCTATCACTTCGGCGCTCACCCCTTGCTCGGCAAGCGTTTCGGCAGCGGCCAGCGCTTCGCGGATTTCCACGCCGTTGGCCACGATGGTCACATCGGTGCCTTCGCGCAGCACGTAAGCGCGGCCCAGCTCCAGCTGCACGTCTTCAGCATATACGCACGGCACGCTGGCGCGGCCCATGCGCACATACACCGGGCCCGGCGTTTGCGCGGCCAAGCGCAGCGCGGCGCGGGCGGCGGCGTAGTCGGCTGGCACCAGCACGCGCATGTTGGGAAGGCCCCGCATCAGCGAAACGTCTTCCAGCATCTGGTGGCTGCCGCCGTCAGGGCCCACGGAAACACCCGCGTGGGTGGGTGCCACCTTCACGTTCAGGTTGCTGTAGCACACGGTGTTGCGAATCTGGTCGTAGGCGCGGCCCGTGCCGAACACGGCGAAGGACCCCGTGAAGGCAATGTTGCCGGTAAGGGAAAGACCCGCAGCTACGTCAATCATGTTCTGTTCAGCAATGCCGCAGTTAAACAGGCGCGCCTCGTATTCGGGCTTGGCGTCGGCGAACTTCTTGGTGGTGGTGGAACCCGTAAGGTCGGCGTCTACCGCCACCACGGGCAACCCTTCGTCGGCCAGTTCAACCAGGGTGGGACCGAAAGCCGCGCGGGTGGCCTTGCGCACCTGCGCCTGTTCGGCACTAGCTAATGTAACCATCGTGCGACCTCCTAGCTTTCCGCCAGCTCGTCAAGAGCAGCCTGCAGCTGTTCGGCATTGGGAGCCTTCCCGTGCCAGCCAGCCTGGTTTTCCATAAACGAAACGCCCTTGCCCTTCACGGTGTGGGCGATAATCACATGAGGCTTGCCGCCTTGGGCTTCCTTGGCGGCGTTCAGCGTTTCCACAATCTGGGCCATGTTGTGGCCATCCATTTCCATGATGTCCCACCCGAACGCGGCAAACTTCGTGCCTATGTCTTCGGGGTTGCACACGTCTTGGATGTTGCCGTCAATCTGCAGCCCGTTGTTGTCCACTATGGCCACCAGGTTATCAAGCCCGCGATGGGCGGCGAACATGGCCGCTTCCCACACCTGGCCTTCTTCGCATTCGCCGTCGCCCAGCAAGGCGAACACGCAACCCGGCTTGCCGTCAAGCTTCAGGCCCGCGGCCACGCCGCACGCAATGGAAAGGCCCTGGCCCAGCGAACCAGTGGAAACCTCCACGCCGGGAAGCTGGCTGGAATCAGGGTGCCCCTGCAGGCGCGAACCCAGCTTGCGCAGGGTATCTAGCTCCTCAACCGGGAAGTACCCCGCGTCTGCCAGCACCGCGTACAGCGCCGGTGCTGCATGGCCCTTCGCCAGGAAAAACCAGTCGCGGCCTTCCATTTCGGGGTTTGCCGGGTCGTGGTTCATCACTTCGGCATACAATGCCGTCAAGATGTCGATGCAGGAAAGCGATCCGCCGGGGTGTCCGCTGCCCGCTTGGGCAAGCATGCGCAGTATGTGGCACCGAAGGCCGTTGGCCTTCGCGCTCAAAGCATTGGGGTCCATACGTGATCCTTCTGTTCGGGGTTTTGCGTGCGTGCTTATAGTAACCCCAAAACCTACTGGGACACACGCCATTTATGGAACCCGATGACGAATTCTTCCAGTTCTCCGTTCAGCACCGCGTCCACGTTGCCGGTTTCCACGCCGCTGCGCACGTCTTTCACCATTTGGTAGGGGTACAGCACGTAATTGCGAATCTGGCTGCCGAAGGAATTGTCCATGCGCTCGCCGCGTATCTGGTCAACCTGGTCGGCGCGCTTTTGGCATTCCAGCTCATACAGCTTGGCGCGCAGCACGCGCAACGCGCTTTCCTTGTTCTGCAGCTGCGACTTTTCGTTTTGGCAGGTGACCACGATGCCGGTGGGAAGGTGGGTCAGGCGCACGGCGCTGTCGGTGGTGTTCACGCATTGGCCGCCGGGGCCCGAAGAGCGGTACACGTCCACACGCACATCGTTGGGATTCAGATCCACCTCCACGTCGTCGGGCAGCACGGGCAGCACCTCCACGCTGGCGAACGTGGTTTGCCGGCGGGCCTTCACGTCGGTGGGGCTTATGCGCACCAGGCGGTGCACGCCGTGTTCGCTGCGCAGCATGCCGAAGGCGTTGTGGCCTTCCACCTGGAAAGACGCTCGGTCAAGGCCAATGCCTTCGCCGGGCACCACGTCTAGTGCGCGCACCTTCCAGCCCTTGCTTTCGGCGTAGCGCGTAAGCATCTTGTACAGCATTTCAGTCCAGTCCTGGGCTTCCAGGCCGCCTTGGCCGGGGTTGATGGACAAGATGGCATCGCTTGCGTCGAATTCGCCGGTGAACCAGGACGTGATTTCCAGTTGATCCAGCAGCGGCTCTAAGGCGTCTAAGGCCGCAGCGGCCTCTTCGGCGAAGGCGGGGTCTTCCCCTGCCAGCTCGAAGGCCGTAGCAGCGTCGTCTAGCAGGCTGCAGGCGCGCTCATAGTCGGCCAGCACGTAGCGAATGGCGCCGGCTTCCTTGGAAACCGCGGCGGCATGGGCTGCGTCATCCCAAAAGCCCGCAGCGGCGCACGCTTCGTCTAGCTGCTGCAAACGTTCGGTCTTTTCGTCAATATGCAGAAACGCCCGGGCGTCGCTCACGCGCGCCCGAAACGTCCCCACATCTTTTTCGGTCCACTCAGACACAGCGGCAACCGCACCCTACAGGTTCGCGCCGTGGCACTTCTTGAACTTCTTGCCGCTGCCGCACGGGCAGGGGTCGTTGCGCCCCACGTTGGCGAAGGGGTCGTCTTTGTCCTTCACGTACGTGGTGGGCTTCGCAGCAGGTTTAGGCGCCTGGCCCACGCTGGCAGCCGCTGCCGAAGCCGCTGCCGCGGCCCCAGGCGCCGGCTGACTGGCGCGCACGGAAGTCTGCTCCAAGGCCGCTTCGGGCTGCGAATAGGTCATCTTCGCCGCCAAGGGGTCAGGCTGTTCGGGCTGGGCAGGCTGGGCCTGCTGCACCGCAACCTGTAAACGCAGCAGCGTGCGCAAGAAGTCCGTGTACATGTTCTCCGTCAGGTTCTCGAAGGCGCTGTAGGCTTCGGTCTTGTATTCCACCAACGGGTCGCGCTGGCCGTATGCACGCAGGCCGATGCCGGCTTTCAGGTAATCCATTTCGGTTAGGTGCGCCATCCAGCGGGTGTCGATGATGCGCAGCATCACCTGGGACTGCAGGCCGTTCATGATGGCAGGCGTCAGCATTTCCGCCTTTTCGTCATACACCTGGTGCAGGAAGTCATACACGGCATCGGCCAAGGTCTGCGCGTTGTCGCCGTGGTCAACGTCTTGGGCGCGGAAGTCTTCGGTGCCCACCATGCTGGTCACCCAGCGGTTCACGGCATCCATATCCCAGTCGTCGCTGGCAGCCTTGATGTCGCAGTTATCCGCCACGCACTGCTCGGCGGCATCGCGGATGATCTCGTCTATGCGGTCGGTCAGGTCCTTGCCGTCTAAGATGGCATTGCGCTCTTCATAGATGGCCTTGCGCTGCAGGTTCATGACGTCGTCGTATTCCAACACGTTCTTACGTGCGGCGAAGTGCATGCTTTCCACCTGGCGCTGGGCGCTTTCTATGGACTTGGAAACCATGCCTGCCTGGATGGGCATGTCGTCCGGGATGCCGGTGCGCTCCATGGTGCGGGCAACCTTTTCCATGTTGTCGCCGCCGAACAGGCGCATCAGGTCGTCTTCCAAAGAAAGGTAGAACTGGGTGACGCCCGGGTCGCCCTGACGGCCGGAACGGCCGCGCAGCTGGTTGTCAATGCGGCGCGACTCGTGGCGTTCGGTGCCTATGACGCACAGGCCGCCGGCTTCGCGCACGGCCTTTTGCTCTTCGGCGCAGGTGGCCTTGCAGCGCTCCAGCGCTTCCGCGCGCTTTTCTTCGCTGGGGGCCGGCACGGCGTCTTCCTCAAGCTCCATGTCCGGCGTGGCTTCCGGGTCATAGCCCCAGCTGCGCAGCAGATCTTCGGCCAACACTTCGGGGTTGCCGCCTAACAGGATGTCGGTGCCGCGGCCTGCCATGTTCGTGGCGATGGTCACCGCGCCCACGCGACCCGCCTGGGCCACAATGTGCGCTTCGCGTTCATGGTTTTTCGCGTTCAGCGTTTCGTGCTTGATGCCGCGCTTGTCCAGCAAGCGGCTTAAGCGCTCGGAGCTTTCGATGGACACGGTGCCCACCAGGCAGGGCTGGCCGGCATCGTGGCGTTCCTTGATGTCGTCGGCCACAGCGTTGAACTTCGCATCGATGGTGCGATACACCATGTCGTTTTCGTCCTTGCGCACCACCGGGCGGTTCGGCGGGATGGCCACCACAGGAAGCTTGTAAATCTGGCGGAATTCGGCGTCTTCGGTCATGGCCGTGCCGGTCATGCCGGAAAGCTTTTCATACAGGCGGAAGTAATTCTGCAGCGTGATGGTGGCAAGCGTTTGGTTCTCTTCGCGCACCTTCACGTTTTCCTTGGCTTCCACGGCCTGGTGCAGGCCTTCAGACCACCGGCGGCCTTCCATGATGCGGCCGGTGAATTCGTCCACGATCTTCACTTCGCCGTTCGTGACCACGTAATCTATATCTTTGTGGAACAAAAACTGCGCCTTCAGGGCTTGCTGCAGGTGGTTTGCCAGCTGGCCGGACGTGTCGGCATACAGGTCATCGATGCCCAACGCCGCCTCGATTTTCGCCAGGCCCACTTCGGTGGCCATGATGGTGCGCTTGCCTTCGTCCATGTCGAAGTCTTCGTCTTGTTTCAAGCTGGGCATCACGCGGGCAAAGCGCTTGTACATGTCGGCCGCTTGGGTGCCTGCGCCGGAAATGATAAGCGGGGTGCGGGCTTCGTCGATAAGGATGGAGTCCACTTCGTCCACCACGGCGAAGTGGTGCCCGCGCTGCACGCGCGCTTCGGCCCGGGTGACCATGTTGTCGCGCAGATAGTCGAAGCCGAATTCGGAATTGGTGCCATAGGTCACGTCCGCCCGATACGCCGCAATCTTGCTAGGCGGCATCTGGCCGGACTGGATGAGGCCCACCTTCATGCCCAAGAACCTGTAGATGCGGCCCATCCATTCGCTGTCGCGCTTGGCCAAGTAATCGTTCACGGTGACGATATGCACGTTGTGGCCGGGCAGCGCGTTCAAGTAACCCGCCAGCGTGGAAACCAGCGTCTTGCCTTCGCCCGTGCGCATTTCGGCAATCTGGCCATCGTTTAGGGTCATGCCGCCTATCATCTGCACGTCGAAGTGGCGCAGCCCCGTAGTGCGCACGCTTGCTTCGCGCACTGTGGCGAAGGCTTCAGGCAGAATCGATTGCAGGTCTTCGCCGTTTTCCAGGCGCTCCCGGAACTTCGCCGTGTTGCCGCGCAGATCTTCGTCGCTTAAGGCCTGCATGCCGGATTCCAGACTGTTGATCTGGTCCACCACGGCGTTGTATTGCTTCATTTGCTTGCCTTCGCCTAACGAAAGCAACTTGGAAAGGAATCCAGCCATGAAAATCAATCTCTTTCTAAGAGGGTAACCACAAAGTTGACATTATATCGGGAAAACTCTAACACACTCCCCCGCAGCGCGAAGGAAATACGCAGGAGAGACAGAAATCACGCCAGCTCGCAGTTTAGAGCCCCGCGAACACGTGCGGGTAAAGGAAAACGTGCGCACGTGCCATGCTCTCCCTAGAAATCTTCGTTTTCTTCCAGGATGCGGCGGTATAGGTTCACCATGCGCGTGGAGGGGTCTATGCCCAGGGCATCGATGGAAAAGCGCTTGCCTAGGAAGTAGGTCTGCAGCGCCGCACCGGGCTGGCCGCAGGCATACTGAGCCGCCATCAGCACGTAATAGCAGTCTTCCCGGTTTTTGTCGCGGCGAAAGGCGGCTTCGGCAAGCCACAGCGCCACCCGTGGCTTGTTGTCCTTCAGCAAGCGCTCGGCCCCTATGATCAGGGCAGCTGAAACCTTGGCCTGGTATTCTTCGCGCGCGGCAACAACGATGTTGCTTTCGTTTTCGCCCGGCAGCAATTCCCCTTGGGTCAGCTCCTCTAGTTCGGTCAGAAGCTGCTGCCATCCCGTTTCGTCCACCGCGCCGTAACGCAGAATGCCGCAGATGGCGTTTATGCGCTTCACATCGGAATCCACAAAGCGTTCCTGCAGCTTATATCCACCTTGCACGTGGTATAGATACGGGCAGCGCCCGTCGGTGGTTTTCAGCATTTTGCGCAGCGTGCACCACAGCGAATACAGGTTCTTCGTTCCGCTTTCCGGTGGGCTTAGCGGCCACATGCTGCTTACCAGCTTGTCGCGCGAAAGCTCGTGCCCAGCATTCAGCACCAGAATGCCCAAAAGCGTTCGCAGGCGGCGGCGCTTCAAAAACGCAGGGTCAACATGGGCGCCGCCCACGGTCACCTCCATGCCGCCATACAGGCGCACATACAGCCGCGGCACGTTGCCCAGTATTTCTGCGGGATAGGCCAATGCGGATTCTTGTCTCTGCGCCCCGGCCGCTGGCGAACTGGCCTTGGGACCCCTTGCCTTTTGGCAATACTCCAAGTACTCATAGCGCTGGCTGGAAAGCGCGGTTTCGCAACTGTATAACACCATGACCAGGTCAAAAGGCACCAAACCGGTGGTCCTGCGGGTTTCTTCTTCTTCCCTTGCGGCCTTTATGATCAAATGGTCCACCAAGTTGTTCGCCTGGGCCGCTTCCAGGCCAGAAAGGTAGTTGGCGACCGCGGGCACCATGTTGGTGGGCAGCGCGGGCAGCGCCCACGTTGCCGCTAAGGCCATCACACGTTGCGGGGCCCCTTCATTGCTGTGCTTTTCCCACAGAAGTTCAACCTGCGAAACGTTTTGCGTCAGAGCAAGCTGGATGTCCAACAACGGCGGCAAGTCGTGCTCTGCCAGGGAACAATACATCTGGGCCTTCTGGCGCTGAGCCGCATTCCCCACGTGCAGCAACAAAAGCGCGAAGGTGTCTGCATCTTCGGAGCGGGTGTAGGCAAGCGTCATCCAACGCGCCGCGGTGGTGCAGGCTTCCTGCATGCGCCCCAGCAAGGCCCAGGCAAGGGTGCGCAGCAGGGCCAAATGCGCGCCCTCGGCGTCGCTGGTAAGCTTCAGCCTGTCCACCAACTGACACAGCGAACGGATGGCCATGCACTCAAGCAGCTCCATGCCATGCGCCGCAAGCCAGCTTTTCCGCGCAGGCGCGGTGGCCAATGCGCGCAGCAGGTCGTTGGCCCGGTCGTATTCCTTAGCGCTCAGCAAGACTTCGGCAATCTCCAGCAAAAACGTGGAGTCGTCTTCGGAACCGGTGGTCTCCACAAACGACGCAACGGCACCCCTGAACGCTTTCGCCACCGAAGCTATGGGCAGCCGCACCGCGTTGAACGACCCGGTGGCTGGATTGTAGCCCAGGTGAGGGTAGGACCTGCCCAGGCTTTCCAGGGTCTGGGCGTAATCTTTCTGGCACAGCTGCCGGACTGTCTTCGCGTCGCAGGCGCCTAACACCAACACCACAAACAGCAGCAGCATCAAGTCGTTGGGCAGCTGCTCGGCCGCCAAGCCTTCGGCGAATGCGTCCAGGCCTTCTGCCCCGCCCCAGGCAAGTTGGGCTATGCGCATGCCGTTGAAAGGCGCCGACCCTTCACAGGCGGCATCTACGTCTTCTGGTGCCTCTTCTTCGGGCAGCAGAAGGTCTGTGGCGCTTAAGATTATGCGATCGGGCTGGCGACGGGCGAAAGCGTCGCAGCTGGGAACTGCGGTTATCAGCACTTCGCAGCCCTGCGAAAGCCACACGTCTATGCAGCGCGAAACCTCGTCGGTGCGCGCGGTGCCCATGCGCGGCAGCTCGTCTATGACCACCAGGCCCACCGAAGCATCACGCTGCATGATTTCTTCAGCTAACGACCCTTTGTCCAGTTCTCGGAAAAAGCACGGGCTGCGCGCATCCAGCCACGAAACGTGGGTGTAGTCAAACACCGTTTGCGCGTATTCCATGGCGATGCTGGTCTTGCCATACCCTGTTGGCGCCACCAAGAAACGAGCCACGTGACGCTCCCCTAACAGCCGCGTGATGATGTGCGGCCGCGTGGTAACCGTGCGTGCCGTAAGATAGCGCGGCCTGCGCCCCTTGCATGATGCCAAAGAAAGATAGTCGCTCATATGTGCCCCCTTTGCGGAGGCTGCTTTTTGAGATGGCTAAATCATAGGCCTGAACTGGCCAAATGTCCAGAAAAACTGCTACGAGACGTAAACTGTTATCACCCGCACGGTGTTCGCCAGGTTGCCCGTTGCGTTAGCTTGCGTGTAGTCGTAATCCACCGAACACCGCCATGAGAAGCCGTTTTCTTCGCCGGTGAACTCATACGATTCGAAGGCCAAGGTGATGCCATCTAAACCGTACGAAGCGTAATCGGCTTTGTTGGCGGGCACCGTGACAGTGCCAGCAGGAACCGGCAGCCCCGCTTCGGTCAACGTGTTTTCCACCACATGGGCGTTTTCCACGGCGTCGACGAAGCTGAGATTGCCATACCCCAAATAGGCCATGCCGGCTTTGTAGCCTGCTTCCAGAACCACGAAATCGGTATCTACCAGCAAATACACCGTAGGCGTGCCGGCAAGGCTGTCGGCCGGTTCGCCCGTAAGCACGATGGTAATCAAGGTTGCTTCCACACCCTGCCGGTAGGTGGTCTGCGTACGCGTGACCGTGGCGCCATGCTGCAACACGGCCATCACGTCGTCGAAGGTGGCACCCACAAACGAAGCCAGGTCGGGCGCGAACACGCTTTGCTGGGGCGCGGAATTGTTCGTGTTCGTGCTGACCGTGGTGCTAGACGTTTGCGTTTGCGGCACCTGGGCCTGCAGGGAAAGCTGGTTAGCCTTGGCGTACTGAAGGCCCAAAGACACCAGCAGCGCGACCAGCAGCACCGCCACCGACGCAACCAGCAAAAACACCGCCCGCATGTGGCGGGATTTACGCAGATAGCCGGGTGTTTTGGAAGAAGTCATGCAAACCTGCTACAACGTGGGGCGCACGAACACCTGAAAGATCACGAACGCCAGAATGCACAGCACCAAAAAGACCAGGATGCCCTTTTGCAGGCCGGACATGGGCTGCCCTTTCAGGTCGTCAAGCGTGGTTTCCTGATAGGCGTCCTTTTTCTGGGGCGCAGGCGTCTGCGAAGCGGCGGCGGGCTGGGAAGCAGCGGGCGCGGCGGGCGCGGGCTCGGGCTGCGAATCGACCTCGGTGGGAGCAGCGGGCGCGGCGGGCGCGGGCTGCCCCTGGTCCGCAGGTTCTTCCGCCGGCGGCTGGTCGGGAACGCACCCGGCAACAATCACCTGGTCTTCGTCTTCTTCGCCTATGACTATGTGCGAAAAGGCGGGCGTTTTCTGAGCTGTGCCATTTTGTTCCATGAAGCAACCTCCTTGCGTTATGAGCTTATAATATCCCAAGCAACCATTGCGTAACCTGAAAGCATTCACAAGAAGCGGCAAAAGCCGTTTCGGAAAGGCGCCCTATGCCGTTTTCTAGCACCACCCCCTTCCATGGATTTTTGCTTGAGCAGGAAGAAGACCTGCCCGAATTAGAAGGCCACGCCTACCTGATGCGCCACACTGCCAGCGGGGCGCGCCTGCTGTATGTGGAAAATGACGACCCTGAAGCGGCCTTCAGCATTTCGTTCAAGACGCCGCCGCGCGATGACACCGGCGTGTTCCACATTCTGGAGCATTCGGTGCTGTGCGGGTCGGACAAATTCCCCGTGAAGGAACCGTTCGTGAACTTGCTGAAAAACAGCATGCAGACCTTCCTGAACGCCATGACGTTTCCCGACAAGACCATGTATCCGGTGGCCAGCACCAACGAACAAGACCTGATGAACTTGGCCGACGTGTACTTAGACGCCGTTCTACACCCTGCCATCTATTCCAAGCCGGAAACGTTTCAGCAGGAAGGGTGGCACCTTGAGCTGGACGAACAGGGCAATCCCTTCTTCAACGGCGTGGTGTTCAACGAAATGAAGGGCGCGCTGTGCGACCCCGATGCGGTGCTCTACAACAAGCTGTGCGCCCAGCTGTTCCCCGAAACGGCGTATCGCTTTGAGTCTGGCGGCATACCGGCGGCCATCCCCACCCTTACCTATCAGCAGTTCTTGGACACCCACGCACAGCATTACCGCTTGGACAACAGCTACCTCATGCTGTACGGCAAAGTAGATGCCGATGCGTTTTTGGCTTTCCTGGACGAGCGGTACCTGACGCCTTGCGCCACGCTGCGCAAAGAATCTGCCGGGCCGAATGCGCTAGAGCTGCAAGAACCCGTGTGCAGCTTCGAAAACAGCTTCACCATGGAAACCACACCCGACAATTCTTCGTTGGCTTTGGGATATGTGGTGGGCACCTTCGCCGACCGAACGCGGCTGGCAGCCATAGACGTGCTGCTAGACGCCATAACCGGATCCAACGAGGCGCCCCTGAAAAAGGCGCTGCTAGACGCCGGCATTGCCTGTGACATCTATGCTTCCCTGCAAGACGGCCTGCTGCAGCCCTTCGTGATGGTGCAGGCGAAGGGGCTGAAGGAAAACGGGGCGGCCGCCATGAAAGACGTGCTAGAGCGCACCGTGCGTGAGCTGGCCGAAGGCGGGCTGAACCCCGAATTGGTGGAAGCGGCCATCAACCACGCGGAATTCGTGCTGAGGGAGCGCAACTTCGGCGTGTCCGACGGCGTGGCCTTCGCCATGACAGCAATGACCAGTTGGCTGTATGACGATGCCATGCCCACGGCGTATTTGCACTACGAAGACACCTTCGCCTTCTTGCGCGAACATCTGCAGGGCACGTATTACCAGCAGCTGCTGCGCGAAGTGTTTTTGGAGAACAACCATGCCGCCGGCGTGGAGCTTGTCCCGATTGAGCGCGACGATCACGACCCGGTGGCAGAACAGCTAGCGCGCATGACCGAAGGCCTGACCCAAGCGCAGAAAGGCGCCATAGTGCAAGACGTGGCCGCGCTGCGGGATGCCCAAGAGCGTCCCGACAGCCCGGAAGACGTGGCCAAGCTGCCGCGTCTTGGCGTGAGCGACTTAGGGCCGGGCACCCCCGATGCGGCTTATGAGGCCGGTACCGCAGACGGGCTTACGGTGCTGCGCCACGAAGTGCCCACCCACGGCATTGATTACGTGTACCGCTATTTCAACTTGGCGGGCGTTTCCTGGGACGACCTGCCTTACGTTTCGCTGCTTACCATGATGTTGGGCAAGCTTCCCACCAAGCACCACAGCGCAGCAGACCTTGACACCGCCATCCAAAGCCGCCTGGGCAATTTGGACTTCTACGTGGAAGTGCACGAAAACAAGAATTCCCGCGAAGACTTCAGTGTGTTTTTGGGCCTTAGCTCTTCGGCCCTAGACAGCAAAGCAGAAGCGCTGGCCGAATTGGCCGACGAGGTGCTGACCGAGACGCTGTTTGAGGACTCAGACAAGATGTTGGCCATACTGGAGCAGAAAAAACTGGCCATGGAGCTGGGATTTGCCAACAACGGGCACAGCTGCGCGGCCAGCCGGGCCAGCAGCTATTACCTGCCGGCGGCAGTGGTGCGCGAACAGCTAGGCGGCGTTGATTTCTATCTGTTCTTGAAAGATGTGGCCGGCACGTGGGACAAGCGCATGCCCGAAGTGACGGCCAAGTTGGCATATCTTGCAAAGCGCCTGTTCGTGGATGAAAACTGCATGTTCAGCTACGGCGGCACGCCGCAAGGCTGGGACCGCTTTTTGGCCGCGCACAGCGCCTGCAGCGCGTTTGGACGCGCCTGCGAAACGGAAGATGCGCTGGTAGTGCCTGCGCCTGTCAAGCGCAACGAAGCCTTCGCGGTGCCCACCGACATCACGTTCGCATCCTTGGGGTATGACCGAACCCTGCTGAATTCCGGGCACAGCGGCGTGTGGCTGTTGGCCATGAAGGCGCTCACGCTTGATTACCTGTGGAACGAAGTGCGCGTGAAAGGCGGCGCATACGGCGTGGGCTTTCAGACCATACGTACCGGCAACGCCCGCTTCTACAGCTACCGCGACCCGCACCTGGACCAAACGGTGGAACGTTTCAAGCAGGCAGCAGCGTGGCTGGAAGCCTTCCAGCCCGATAAAGGCGAATTTGAGGGGTACGTGGTAAGCACGGTGGCCGGCATAGACAGCCCGGTGAAGCCGCGAAACTTGATACATCGGCAGGTAGGCCAGCATTTCAGCGGCATAGATCCCAGAGAAAAGGAAGCCATGCGCCGCGAAGTGATTGCAGCCGAAAGCCAAGACGTGCGCGCCTTGGCCCCCGTGGTGGCGCGCATCTGCGACCAAGACTGCCTGTGCGCGTTCGGCAACGCCGACATAATAGAAGCCAGTGCCCTGCCCTGGACCGTGGTGCGCCTGCTAGATTCCGACGAATAGGCATAACGCCCCGTGGGTGGTGCGATGGGGGGCGGTCCTAAGCGTGACAGAGGCCCGAAAAAAAGGCGCCCCGCGGGGCGCCTTGCTGAATGCTTTAGGGTGTTTGTTGTTCCGTTGCCTGGACGGCGTTGTCGGCTATGGTGCCTTCGGACAAGGGCGTGGACGACTGGGCCGCCGCGGCATCTTGCGTGGCGGTGGTAGCCGCCGTGGCGCCGGGAGTCAACGCCACCGACGTAAGGTCTAGGCTGGTGCCCAGCCACTTCTTTTCGATAAGCTTGATGATGCCGGACTGATTCAAGGTGTTCAGCTTGTTGGTGATGGCGCTTTGCAGCGACGTGTTGGTGGAAGCCACCTGGGCCACGTATCCGGCAGGCTGCTGCATCAATGCGGAAATGTAGACCGAATAGCCGGCCGAATGGGCGGAATACATGCCGATGATGGCATCGGAAGCCACGTAGTTGATAGCACCCGTGGACAAATCCTGGAAAGCCGAGGGCAGATCCGTTTCAGCCTTCAGCACATTCGCGCCGAATTCGTTGGTGACCGACCAAGCGCTCAACGAAGAAATCTGCGCACCGATGGTGACGGCGGAACCAGCGCTGGGAACACCCGTGGTGGCATTGGTGGAAAACAGCGCCACGGCCGTGGGAAGATAGATGTCGGAAGACCACGCAGCGGCCGAAGCGGAAGCGGAGTCAACCCCCAGACATACGTCAACGGTGCCGTTGGTCAGCGCCGCAATGGGGTCGGCCTTCACGTCCACGATTTCAACCTTCAGGCCCAATTCGTCGGCCAAGGCGGCGGCAATGTCTACATCGATGCCGATGATGGAAGTGGACTGCCCCGCCAGCGGAGGATTGGAAGTGTTCACGCCCACGCGCAGCACGCCTTCTTTGGCGATGGTGGGAGAAGACACCTCAGGGCTTTTCGCTTGGGGTGTGTAAGGTTGCGACTGGCTGCAGCCAACCAGCGCCAAAGACGCCACCAATGCCATACCGCACACAAGCGCCACTATCTTGTTTTTATTCATCAGCTAAGCCGCCTTTCATTCGTTTATGCGCTTCTTCCGACTGACCTAGTCTTTGCCCCCACACTCGCACGCCGCACATGGGCGCGACTTACCTCTAGGATGCGCCATGATCGCGCATCGGGCTTGGCCCGAGCACTTACGTGGGTCCTTTCGACCGCATCTGTCCTGGACTGAAGGGTGCTGCGCCCCGATGGCGCAGGCCTCGCAACTACAGACTCGAAAGAAGCACGTCTAACTATACCAGATGCCATCCCGCTTAGAAACGATAGAACGAAGATGTAACACCATCGCCCACTTTGCCGCTTGGCCTGCGGGCTTTGAATTTGTGTTCCCATTCGGTTTCTTTTTGAGGTAAATTTCTGCGCATTCGCGCAAGGTTTGCGGGGAATGCGCGCCGCGCCGGTGTTAGAAACTTACGGCGAAAGTGGGATACAGAATTTAGACGTGTGTATGCCAGGTGCAATATCGCACCTGTATGGTAGGGCGCATGGAGAAGTCGGCGCACATACCCTACCAGGTTTTGCACACCCTGAAACAGGCTGGGCTGGAAACGGCCTGGCCCACGCGGTGCGCCTTGTGCGACAAGCCCGGAGCGCCGCTGTGCGAAGCATGCAAGCTGAGCCTGCCCTTTATCGACCAATCCCTGGCGTGCCCCTTGTGCGGGGCTCCGGCGGGGCTGCGTCAATGCACGGAATGCAATTCGGTGATGTTGCGAACGTGCGGGCTTAGCAGGCTGCCTTTCGACAGCTGCAGCAACTCGGTGGTCCTTGACGAGCGGTCGTTGAAGGTTGTCACCACGTTCAAAGACGGCGGTGAGCGCTTGCTGGGTGACCAGATTGCCTTCTATCTGGCGTGCTTAGTGAATCCTTCTTGGTACAACACACTTAACGCTATCACGTACGTGCCGGCTTCTCCACAGTCCATGAAGCGCAGGGGCTTCGATCACGGCATGCTGCTAGCGCACGCCCTTTCGGCCGCTATAGGCATCCCCAGCCTGGGGCTGCTAGCGCGCCCCGCCACCCAAGACCAGCGGCGCCTGAACAGGCTAGAGCGCCTGGAAAACATGCGGCAGGCCTTCGCGGTGAACCCCGCGGCCAAGCCGAAGATGCCGCGCAGCGTGCTGCTGATAGACGACGTGATGACCACGGGTGCCACTCTGTACGCGGCAAGCATGGCGCTGAAGGCCAATGGGGCGCAGCAGGTGCGCTGCCTGACCTTCGCCCGCGCGTAAGGCTACTGGGTTTGCTTGGTGCCGGCGCGTTCGGAGAAATCTTCCACGTCTACGGTGATGTCGTGCTTGATGGGCTTCCATTCGGCCCGCTTGAACAGCGCCACCAGCGCAATGGGAATGTAGGTGATCATGAACAACGGGAACGTGAACAGGTATTTTATCTTTTCGCCGCGCGTGCCGCGGATGTTGTCCCATTCAATGTAGGTGGTCAGCACGCCGAACAAGAACATGAACAGGCAGTAGTTGAACAGGCAGAAGAAGATTGACGACAGCGAGGACGTGATGGCCGTGCCCACCGAAAGCATGCCTGAAAGCCCCATGACCACCACGATGGCGTTGAAGATGATGGTGATGACGGTAAGCAACATGGCCGGGGAAACCGTCATCAGCATGTCGTAGCAGGCGAACTTGTGCCCTTTGGGGTTGGTGAAGATGTGCGTGAACAGCTTGCCGCCGTAGTGCCAAAACACCTGGTAGAAGCCCTTCGCCCAGCGGAAGCGCTGGTTCCAGGCGTCGCGGAAGGTGGTGGGCTGCTCGTCGTAGAGCACGGCGGTGGGGCAATACGAAATGCGCATGCCGTTGGTGATGCTGGAAGCGGAAAACTCGATGTCTTCGGTAAGCAGGTGCCACTTCCACCCGCCGGCCTGCTTGATGACGTCCGCCGCGATGAAGAAGCCCGTGCCGCTGATGGCGCAGCTGGTGTTCAGCGTCAGGCGGGCCTGGGACAAAAACTTCGCTTCGCGTAAGAACCACGTGGCGTAACCGGCGGAAATCCAGTTGGAGTTGTAGTTTTTGGAGTTGCGGTAGCTGGTGGATGCCTTCGCGCCGGAATCGAACACGGCGTTCATTTCGCGAAAGTAATTCACGTCTAGCACGTTGTCGGCGTCAAACACGAAATAGGCCTCGTGTTCGCGGTCGGCGTATTTGTCCCAGATGATGTTCAGGCCGTATTCCAGGGCATAGCCCTTCCCTATCAGTTCGTCGTTGAAGCGCTCGATGACGGTGGCGCCCGCATCGCGGCACACCTGGGCGGTGTCGTCGGTGCAGTTGTCGGCTATGACGAAGACATCGATGAGCTCCTGCGGGTAGCTTTGCTTGTGGATGCTGTCGATAAGCTGGCCGATGACGGCGCGTTCGTTACGCGCGGAAATGAGCACCGCGTAATAGTGGTCTTTCTTCGCTTCGAAAGCGGGCGGTTTTTTCACCAGCACCACCAAGGCATAGAACAGCTGGTAGGCGTAGCACAGGGTGAACGCAATGAATACGCACGTGTTGAATACGTCCACAAACGTTAGCTGCGAAAGCATGTATTCCAGCAAGTGCTGCCTCTTTCTGCCTGCTGCGCGGGTCCGGCCGCCCGCCTTGGCGCTTTTTTCAAGCAGGGGAATTATAGCCATTCTGGGCAGAAAGTACTAATACGGCTGCCCCATTCGACCGAAAGCCCATAAAGGCGGCCGAAGGTGTGCTACCCTAGCCCCTGTTATCTAAGGGCGCCGCGGGCGCCTGGGCCTTACAGCAAGGAGACACTATGAGCTACGACATCAAAGACATAGAGCTGGCCGACGCCGGCCGCGACCGCATTTTGTGGGCCGACCGCGACATGCCGGTGCTGGCGTCCATCCGCGAACGCTTTGAGCGCGAAAAGCCCTTCGAAGGCATGCAGATTGGCGCCTGCCTGCACGTGACCACCGAAACCGCCAACCTGGTGCGCACCATGGTGGCCGGCGGCGCGAAGGTTGCCCTGTGCGCCTCTAACCCGCTTTCCACCCAAGACGACACCGCCGCTGCGCTGGTGAAATACTACGGCGCGGAAGTGTTCGCCATCAAAGGCGAGGACACCGAAACGTACTACAAGCACCTTGACCAGGTGATTGACCGCCACCCCGTGGTCACCATGGACGACGGCGCCGACCTGTGCGACCGCATCCACGGGCAGCGCAGCGATGCCCTGCCCTTTGTGATCGGCGGCACCGAAGAAACCACCACCGGCGTCATTCGCCTGGCAGCCATGAGCGCCGCCGGCGCACTGAAGTATCCCAGCTTCAACGTGAACGACGCCAACACCAAGCACTTCTTCGACAACCGCTATGGCACAGGCCAGTCCACTCTTGACGGCGTGGTGCGCGCCACCAACCGCTTGCTGGCGGGCCGCACGCTGGTGGTTTCGGGCTATGGCTTTTGCGGGCGCGGCTTGGCGCAGCGCGCGCAGGGCATGGGCATGAGCGTGATTGTGTGCGAGGTGGATCCGCTGAAGGCGCTTGAAGCGCACATGGAGGGCTACCGCGTGATGAAGGCCGCCGACGCCGCCCGCTTCGCCGACGTATGGATTACCGTGACCGGCGACTTGAACGTGATTGACGAGCCTGCCTTCGAGAACATGAAAAGCGGGGCCATCATCTGCAATTCCGGGCACTTCAATTCCGAAATCAACATTCCGTGGCTGGAAGAGCATGCCACTTCCAAGGAAACCCTGAAGCCACTGGTGGACGAGTACACGTTCGCCGACGGCCGCACCATTATTCTGTTGGCAGAGGGACGCTTGGTGAACCTTTCGTGCGCCGAAGGACATCCGGCCGAGGTGATGGATATGTCGTTTGCCAACCAGGTGTTGGCAGCGGAATACGTGGTGAAGCATCGCGACCAGTTGGAGGCCAAGTGCTACAACATCCCGGCTGAGATTGACGACGAGATTGCCCGCCTGAAGTTGGAAACGCTGGGAATTGAAATTGACACGCTGACGCCCGAGCAGGTGGAATACCTGAATTCCTGGACGCTGGGCACCGTGTAACCAAGCTGTCTGTCCCGTGCTGCTGGCCCCTGGATTCCGTGTGATTCCGGGGGCCTTTTTGCTGTCTGAAAGTAACATGAAAATGTGTGCGTGCTGCGCGGTCAGGCCGCAGGGTTTGGCTATACTATGTACGGATGAGGATATACGCGCGAAAAGGCAGCTGCCCTGTGCGCTGCGCAGATGTGCGGCAAAGGAAAGCAAGGCGTCCTCGAAACACAGCAAAGAGAAAGGTGTTCCGTATGAATCAGTATTTTGGCATGCCCCCCGTTCCCCCCATGATGCCCCCGCAACCCCAGGTAATCTACGTGTACATTCCGTATAACCCCGGGTTCCCGGGCATGCCCCCCATGCCCCCCATGGGCGGCCCTTGCGGCCCGAGACCCGAAGGCTATGCCGGCGGCCCTGGTCGCGGCCCGCGCCCCGAAGGCTATGCCGGCGGCCCTTGCGGCCCGCGCCCCGAAGGCTATGCCGGGAAGCCGGAAGGCTACCAGGGATACGCAGGCGAATACGCTGGCAAACCCCAGCGCAAAGGCAACTACGCCGGCGGCGAGTACGTGGGCGGCGCCTACGACGGCAAGCCGGAAGGCCATGTGCACGAGGGTAACTATGCCACAGGCGAATACGCTGGTGGCAGCTACGACGGCAAGCCGGAAGAGACCCAGGCCGAAGAAGACAAGGCCGAGTAAGGAATACGCGTTTCTTACCTGGTTGACCCCAAGAGCCCGGCAACGCGCCGGGCTCTTTTTGTGTGCACATCCTGCAACACAAACTTCCACTAGCGCACGGTGTTCAAAAAAACCTGAGCCTTGAACGGTTCAGGATTTGAGGTGCGCTCTGCGCTCTTGACGATTTTGGCCGTCACCATGGCAGAGTTTCTCCCAAACCTCTAGGCCCTGTTTCCCCACAGCCTGCGAATCCCAACCACAACGGCCCGCGTGACGCAGATGTCCAGGAAACCGCAAAACCCGTTCAGGAATCCAGACACACATCTACATTGGCGCGTGGAGCAATAAACTCGCTAGGTTGCGCAATAGACACAGCAATGGGGATGGTTCTAGGCGTGCTGCGAGGGGTAGACAAACGACTAGGACGCGTCATATGCTCTAGGAGAGTGTCCAGAATAGGAAGTTTGCTTATTGACGCACCTCGCTCACTTGGTTTCTGGGGCCGCCTGCTGCGGCCCCAGAGTTTATCAAAGTTGACTATTGTTCTGCGGCAAGAATGACCTTGGCCACTTCAGACTCGCCTTCGTTAGCAACGTTTTCGGCAACTTCCACCAGAGAACCCTTATGCATGGGGCGAAGGATGAAGCGATACACCAGAGCAGCGACGATGCCGCCAATGATGGGGGCAACGGTGTAGACGATGATGGTGTCAAGAATGTTATTACCAAACGAAATTGAGCTCCAACCAACGAGCATGGCAACGAAGCGAGGGCCAAGGTCGCGGGCGGGATTGAATCCAGCGTTGGTAAGCGGGCCGACGACGCAGATGAGCACGCTAATAGTAAGGCCAATGAAAAGCGGTGCCAGATTCGAGTTCACCTTGCCGCGGTTGAAGCCGCAGGTGAGCGCAAAAATGACCGTGCAGAGGATGAACACGCCAAATCCCTCGGCAAAGGCGCCGGTAATCATCGAAACAGTGCCGTTAGAAGTGTTAGGGAATACTTCGCACCAGATAGTGGCCGCCGAGCCGATGGAGTTAGTGGACATGGTAAGGCCGTTGTTGGAAAGATTTTTGGCAACCGAGTCGCCGAAAAGGATCCACAGGGCGCCGGCAGCCAAGAAGGCGCCAGCGAACTGTCCGATAAGATAGGCAGGCAAATCACGAAGCTTCATGCGACCAGCAAAAATCATGGCGATAGAAACCGCCGGATTGAAATGGGCATCAGATAGATTACGGGTCATATAGATGCCAAGAGCAATGGCAATGCCCCACACAAGGCCAACCTGGCCCGGGCCGGTAAGGGCACCGAAAAGGGTGGCAGTGGCAACAGCGCCAATGCCCAAAAAGCACATCATGAACGTGCCGATAAGTTCACCAGTGAACTGTCTTGCAAATTTCATTTGAGTCTCTTTCTCCAAAAGTTACGTTTATGCATGACAGCAGAGACCCGTAGGGCTGGATTCCTCAAGTGGGTAGTATACAAACATATATGATTAAGTCAATTATTTATTTATTAAAATTATTGGCGTAATTCCAATACCATCCTGCTAGAATGCAAGAGGTTCTTAACAAAGTTTTTACCTTGGCTTTAATTAAACTTTTCCAAAACTTTGCGAATAACCAAAAACGCTCTCGTTTCAACTGCACGGATTCCTCAATATGGGCAGCATGAGAACAGGAGAAACGATGCGGTTGTGCCAGACGACACAGCGAATCAGGACTCCGAGAGAAGAGAGTAATATCAAGTGAATATCAACAGACGCTCATTTCTCAAGGCCAGCGCCTTGGGGTTGGCGGCTCTTGGAACAATGGGGGCAACACCGTTCCAAGCGTTAGCCGATGAGTCGCACAAACCGAATGAGCTTGGTAAGTGGACGGCGTCCACCTGCCAAGGTTGCACTTCTTCGTGCCCGGTGAAGGTGTATACGCAAGACAAGCGCATCCTCCGCATCGTAGGCAACTGGAACTGCACTGCTACCGGCGGTCATATATGCCCAAGGCCACATTTGGCCATCCAGCAGGTCTATGACCCCGATAGAATCAAGACCCCCATGAAGCGCACGAATTCCAAGAAGGGCCGCGGGATAGATCCCGGCTTCGTGCCCATCACCTGGGACGAGGCGCTTGACACCATTGCCGACAAGCTCATGGAGCTCAAAAATAATGGCGAAACCAAGAAATACATGTTCCTTAAAGGCCGCTCCACTGGCGTAGGCGACGTTTTCTACAAGAAGTTCAACATCTTGTATGGCACGCCTAATTACTTTGGCCACGGATCCATCTGCGCCGAAGCCGAGAAAATGGCTAACTGGGCAACCGAGGGCACGTTCTCGTACCACGATTACGACATTGCGAATTGCAAATGCTATCTGATGTGGTCGACCGACCCCATCGCCTCGAACCGCCAGGTCTCCAACGCCATTAGTCGATGGGGCTCGGTCATGGATGGCGCGAAAATCTATGTAATAGACCCACGCCTAAGCGTAACAGCTGCCAAGGCCGACAAGTGGCTGCCTATTATCCCAGGCACCGACGGTGCGCTTGCTTGCGCTATTGCGCATGTCATTCTAACCAAGGGCCTTTGGAACAAGAAGTTCGTGGGTGATTTCAAGGCAGGCCCTTGGAACTACGAACTCACCGACAACTACAATAACAAGAAGAACCTTTTCGTTGCCGGCGAAACCGTCGACGAAGAGAAGTTCGAATATGCGAACGGCTATGGTCTTGTGCGCTGGTGGAACCTTGCTCTCAAAGACGCCACACCCGAGTGGGCAGAGGAAGTCTGCGGCATTGAGGCATCCACCATCACCGAAGTAGCCACGCAGTTCGGCAAGTACGGATCGAGCAGCATTTCGTGGCAAAGCCCCGGCACCAACATGCAGGTGCGCGGCGTCTACGGCGCCATGGCTGCTAATGCGTTAAACGGCCTTGTGGGATCGATAGAGACCAAAGGCGGCGTGTTCCGCGCGGCTTCGGCAAGCACGGGGCATTTACCCGACCACAACCACTTCCGCGATTCCAACGCGCGCAAAATGGCAAAGATGAAGCCCATCGACGGACGTATTCGCAAAGACTTCTTGGCTTTCGATGGCAGTCATATCCACGGCAACGTAATAACAAGCCGCATCGCCGATGTGCTGAACCAAGAGGCGCCCTACGAGGACTGCGGCTACGAGATTAAGGTTCTCATCAGTTGCTGGTGCAACTTCGCGTTTTCCAGCACCGGCGCGCAGCGCTGGGAAGAAGCGCTTTCGAAGGTTCCCTTCTACGCCTGCATCACCACGCACCCCTCCGAGATGGCGCAGTTCGCAGACATCGTGTTGCCCGCCAAGCACCACCTGTTCGAGCGCTATGGCTATCAGAAGAACAACCAAGGCCTGCAAACCTACATTTCGGTGCAGCAGCCTATCATTACCCCGCTTTGGGACACCAAGACCGACGAGACCGAGATTGCCTGGGAGCTTGCTGCGAAGCTCAAGGATCGCGGCTTTGCCAACATCTACAACTATTACTCGAAGGCATTTGTTGACCCTGAAACTGGCAACACACCCACCAAGGCAAGCGAGTTTGCCGAGATTGCCGTGAAGATCTTGACTGAGCCCTGCTGGAACGGCAAAAATGCCAAGGCAGGCCAAGGCAAAGATCTTGAAAGCTGGCGCAATTTCTGCAGCAAAGGCCTGTTCAATTCCAAAACCCAAGGAACTAAGAAGCACTGGGGCAAGCTGGGCCATGCCACCGGCAAGTTCGAGTTCTATTCAGAGTCGCTGAAAGAACTGCTTGAGGAACTGGCAACCCAATACAAATGCGATGTGAACGAGATAATGGAGGGCCTTAACTACCAGGCGCGCGATGGCTTGGCCTTTGTGCCGCACTACGAAGAGCCCGTGCGCTATGGCGACGAGAAGACCTACCCCTACATCTTCGAAGAGCATCGCAGTCGCCTTTCACGCGAGGGGCGTTCGGCCAACTGCGTAGGCTTCCAAGAGCTCAAAGACCTTGACCCGGGCGATGAGGCTTGGGATGACGTGCTGAAAATCAACCCCTCCGACATGCAGGATTTGGGTCTCAATGACGGCGACACCATCGAAGTGTCAAGCGTCCAGGGAACCATTACTGTTCATGCCAAGGGTTGGGAAGGCACACGCCCCGGTGTTGTGTTCAAATGTTATGGCCAGGGGCATTGGGCCATGGGACATATTGCCGCCGAAGACTACGAGAACTTCAAGCCTCGCGGTGGCAACAACAACGAGATTCTTCCCTGCGATTGGGAACGTCTGAGCGGATCTACCGCCCGTCACGGCGGTCTAACCCGCGTGAGCATTAAGAAGGTGAATGACTAATGGACACTCGCTACATTATGATCATTGACCTGCACAAGTGCGTTGGCTGCGGTGCTTGCACGCTGGCCTGCAAGACCCACAACGAAATGCCCATTGGGGTGTTTCCCACCGGTCACGAGATTACGACGACGGGCAAATTCCCCAAGACCAAGTATTCGTACAGGCCTACGATGTGCAACCACTGCACAAACGCAGCCTGCGTGGCGGTGTGTCCAACAGGCGCCATGCACAAAGACGAATACGGCCTGACCGTGGTCGATCCGAGCAAGTGCGTCAAGTGCACACAGTGCGCGCAGGCGTGTCCGTACGGCATGATCACCCCGGCCCCGGATAATTCTGCGGCTTCCGATGCCACCGGTCTTTCTGAGGCCACAATCAAAGGCTGTACTGCAACCGGAGCCGAACTGAAAGAGGCCGTGGGTAAAGCCTACCCTTGCCATGACCCCATTTTGGACGACTACGAACTGCCGATGATCACCCCACGTTCGCCGCTCAAGTGCCAGATGTGCAAACATCTGGTGTATTCGGGCGACAACCCCTATTGCGTGGATGCTTGCGCCGCAGGGGCCCGCATCTTCGGCGACGTGGAAAACATCTACGACAGCACGCTGTACGACTTGATGCAGTCCTACAAGATGGAGGTCTTGAAGCCTGAGGAGGGCACAGATCCCGCTGTGTATTACATGCGCGAATTCCATAAGACCTGGTAATCTTACGGTACGTTTTTGCAAGGGGCCCGCAGACACTATCTGTGAGCCCCCTTGCCTTTTCCTTAAGGAGACCTTCGATGACAGCAACCCTAGATGAAAGAGCGGGCGACGTTCCAAAGCGCTATGACAGTAGCATCGATGCCCATACGGCAATACGCCAGGCAGAGCTGGAAGATGAAGCCGAATATGCGGCTCGAACTGTGCCTGATGTGCCGGAAGCCAGTTTACTGAGTGCATTGTCGGCTTTGTGGACCTATCCGCTACATGGGATAGACGGCGTGTTCGACCAGCTAGAAGACTTTTGCGCTGATGAAAGCCAGTTGCTGTGCAAGCCCGACTTAGAGCGCCTTCGAGAACTGCTCGATGACTTCCGCCACACCACCGAAGAGATTGTGGGGGCCGATGCACTACAACTGGAATATACCCGCCTTTTCATCGGGAGCTTTCGCATGTACGCGGCGCCCTATGCGTCGTTTTACCTCGACAGCGAAAACCAGGTATATGGCCCCACCGCCGCCGAGATAGAAAACCTGTATGCCCAGTTTGGGCTTGAAATCAAACAGGACGAGCATGACATGCCCGACCACTTGCGCTTTCTGCTTGCTTTCATGTCGCTTCTGGCCACCAGCTATGAATCGACAGGCAAGGCCGACTTTGCGCTGGCCTACCAAGACTTCAAAGAGGAATACGTCGATTCTTGGCTACCCGACCTGCGCGCCAATGTGCAAAAATATGCAGAATACGACTATTTCAAAGCCTTGCTCGACTTTACCATCGAACATCTGTAGGACAGGACAGTGATGCGCAGCAGCAAAGTAAAACGCGATGGCAGATGCTGTGCTTTGCCCCGCACCCTTGCTAGGAGAAAGATGTCGAAACGCGGTGCCTATTCCCGTGTTTCGTCCGTTACCGGGAGTTGCAATTGGAAATGAAGCAGAAAACAGCGCCCCTTTCCATAGCCCTTATTGCAGCCCTTCTGTGCTGCATGTTAGCCCTGTGCGGCTGTCAACAAACGGCCAATCAATCAAACAGTGCCGACGAGGAGCTTGCAATAGGCGAACAAACTGGCAACTGCTACCCCTTAAAGCTTACCAACAGCACGGGCAAGTCTGTTTCCGGCATTGCCATCAAGCAGCCGGGCGAAGAAACCCACTCTGCCAACATGATGCCTTCCGATGCACGCGTAAGCGATGGCAAGACCTGCATCATCTATATTCCTAAGACGACGCAGACCACCGATGGTGCCTATCTGGTTGAAATCAAGATTACGTTCATCACGGGCCTAGTAGTGAACTTACACTACATGGATCTTGAAGATTTTTCAGAGGCCACGCTTCTGCTGAGCGGCAAGATTGGCTATGTGACCTATCAGAGCAAGACTGCCGGCCGCTTGGTGAACACACTTGAACTGCAAACCTATTACTACAACCTTGAAGATCCCGATGCCGCTGCCCGCGACGCCGCCGAGGAGGAAGAGGAAAAGCGTCGCCTTGAAAAGCTTGAGGAAGACCTGAAGCGATCCGAAGAAGAGGCCGCCAACGCCGCAACCAACAGCGAGAACAGCACCAGCAACTCTGAGGGCACCAAGGCCGAAGAGAACGTGCAGGGATTAGATGTGGAAGACGACCCGCTTGAGTTCGACTACGACTTCAGTGGCAACGACGACACGGACGGCTACGAATAAGGACGTGCTCGATTGCGCATATGCGCAGGAACGCGATAGCCAGGTCGAACGGGTGCTTACGGGCTTTCCGAAATAATGGTCTGCACGCTTTCGGCGGCGTTTTCCATGGTGTGCAAAGCGTTCAAGAACGCATGTGTCCCAGCACTCGACGAATCTCCGTGCTGGCCTTGCTGTAAAATACCCACAGCAAAATAAATCAACCAAGGACTGCTATGACAGAAGTACCCCATCAACCTGCTGAATACGCTTTGAACTTGTGCGAAGTGGGGCATCAGGCCTTCTTTTCCACCACTCCCCCAACCGAAGCCTCGTTCACGCAAGCCATGACCAGCATTTGCACCACCTGGCAAAACCGCTTGGGCATTGAATGTTTCCCGCGCATCTACCTGGGATCTTATTTCTGCGACCGCCTGTTTGCGTCTATGAGCGAATCGTTTATGGACGTATTCAGCACCTATGTCTCAAACGCCGGCACAGCCTGCACGCTGGTGGTCCCCCTGTTCTCCCAAAACATGCTGCAAGCAGGCAAAAAGCGCTTGGCAGCGCTGCTGGAACGCACGCGCGAAGACGGCACCTTCCTGTTTGACGAAGTGGTGGCCAACGACCCTGCCACTGCCCAGTTTGCACAGCAATACGCCCAAGCAAGCGGCAATCCCGTGCGCTTGGCGTACGGCCGCATGATGGCGAAGACCACCCGCGACCCGCGCCACAGCGTGCTGGAAGAAACCGCCCAGCCCTACGCAGTTGACGCCGAACAAGCCGCCTACCTGCGCGAACAGGGTTACACCTTGCTGGAATGCGACCCCTTTGCGCCCGTGGTGGACACCAGCGCGCTGGAAAACGCGCTGCCGCTGGCCTTGCACCTGCCGCACTGCCTGATGACCACCGGGCACGTGTGCGAAGCGGCCGGCACCAACCTGGATCCCACGCAAAAGTTCCGCCCGTGCGGGCCCTGCCAGCAGGAATGCCTGCGCAACATCCAAGTGTATGAGTCGTTCAACCTGCAAACTGAAGCCCCCGTGTACTTCACGCGGTTAGGGCGCACCATCTTCTTCGAAAACCCCGGCTGCGCTCTGCAGGGGCAACAACCGCAGCGTATTATCTGGACGCCGGCAGATTACCTATTCCCTGCCGCCCAGCCTGCGCAACCCGTCGGCCAGGCCGCATTGTTGGGAGGCCAATCATGGGAGTGATTCTGGCGCCGGTAAACGGCAAAGGCACGGCCGAGCGCCTGGTGAAAGCGGGTGCGCAAGAACTCTACATGGGCTTTTACGATCCCGCCTGGGCCGAAACGTTCGGCATGGGTGCCGCCCTGAACCGCATGTCGGGCTTCGGACAGGAAGCCAATACGCTGAGTTTCCAAGAGCTGCTGGAAGAAGTAACGAATCTGCAGGCCAGCCTGAACGACCAGCATCTGGAATCACCCCGCCTGTACTGCGTGTTCAACGCCGCGGGCTACTCCGCCACACAGCTTGCCTACATACGGCAGCATTACCTGCCACACTTGCGCGAAGCAGGCTTTGCGGGCATCATCGTTTCCGGGCCCGACCTTATTGACGCCATCCACGAGCAAGGCATGCAGGCCCTGGCCAGCACCATGTGCTCCATCTACAACGAAGAACTGGCGCGCTATTACCTGCAAAGGGGCATCGACCGCGCCATCCTGCCGCGCGACCTGACGCTTGCCGACATCCGCAGCATCACCGCCGCCGTGCCGCAGCTGGAATACGAGGTGTTCTTCATGCGCAACGGCTGCATCTTCGCCGACAGCCACTGCATGGGGCTGCACAAGGCGGGCTGCCCTTCGCTGTGCCGTTCGCTGCGCAGCGCGCCGGCTTGGAACCAGTATTCGGCAGTGGGCACCCAGCAGCCGCTAAACCCGTGGGCCAGCGCGGAAAACGACCGTCTGTACCGGGAAGCTTTTCACCAAAGCGCGTGCGGCCTGTGCGCGCTGTGGCGCTTTGAGCAGATGGGCATTTCCGCCTACAAGGTGGTAGGCCGTGGCGACAATCACACCGAGCTCTTCGATGATGTGACCCTTTCGCACGCCAACCTGCGCATCGCGAAGGACTGCGCCACCGAAGCGGAATACCTGCAGCGCATGCTGCGGCCCGAAGGCATCCGTTGGCTGTGCGACAACCAGGGTCTGTCCTGCTACTACCCCGAAGTGCGGTTTTAGTCCACGTACGGCGGCAGGGTGTAGGGCCAGCGCAGCTCTACTTCCACCATGTCGCCTGGTTCCCAGCCGCGCGAGTTGGGGCCTAAGAACACCAGGCCGTTGGCGTTGTCGGCGAAACGCAGTGCTGGGCGGTCGTCCAAGGCAACGGCGCGGGCCACAAAGGCGTCATCACGCGTACGGCGCACAGCCACGCGGCGCACCATAGTCATGGGGCGGCTATGCCCAGAGGCGCTGTCCAGCATGCGCGCCCTCACCGTGGGCGGATAGGCGGTGTTCGCACCCAAATACACATCCACAAAGGGCTTGATGAACAAGTCGGACGTGAATTCGGCGCCCACGGGCGGGCCGCTGATGCCAATCACGGGCTTGCCGTCTAGCACGCTGAACGAACAATGGCGACCGGGGCCCTGGTTCACTTCATGGAACAGCACGCGGCCTTCGCGCTCCAGAATCTCGCAGGTGAAATCGTCGGAACCCTTAGACGAACCGGCGTTGATGACCACTATGTCGGCCTGGGCGGTGCCTGCGCGCAGGGCGGCCAAAATCTGATCGGGGTCGTCGGGGATGAGCGGATGCCGCACTGGGCGCGCGCCCCACTGCTCAAGCTTGGCGCAGATGAGCGCGCTGTTGCTGTCGATGTTCTTGCCAACAGGTACGGCATCGGTCACGTCTATCAGTTCGTTGCCGGTGGGGATGAACATGACCACGGGCTTTTTCACCACGGAAACCTGGGTGTGGCCGCCCATGGAAAGCACCGAACAGGTCACGGGCGTGATCACTTGGCCGACTTCCACCAGCACATCGCCCGGCTGCAGCACCGCGCCCACCTGCGTCACGCTTTCCCCACGGCACTGGGGCACGTAATTCAGCTTGATGGATTCCTCATCTGCGGAAACTTCGGCGGCTTCTATGCGAATGGCGGTATCGAAACCCTTGGGCATGGCCACGCCGGTGTTGCAGAATTGCCAGTCCGCCCCGCGCACCCACGCGCTGGTGTTTGGCATGCCGCCGGCGAAGTCGTCGAAGTGCACGGCAACGGCGTCCATCTTGGACGTAGGCCAATTGGGCAGCTGGTTAGTGGAAACCACCTGCTGGGCGCTCACCCTGCCGCACGCCTGCGCCACGGGGACGGTTTCCGCTTCGCGGGCGAAGTGCCACTCGGACAGCAGGGCATCTACAACTTCGTGGCGGCTGCCGGACACATGGGTTGAATGATCGCGCATTAAAGCCTCCTAAGAACGACGATTAGCAAGCATTATACCCCGTTAAGGAGGATTCTGCCCACAGCTGCCATTCTGGCGCCACCGCAGTTTCTGGGCCGCATGCCACACACCTTCCCCGCAATTTCGCTAAAATGGTGCCTAATGTTTCACGCTTTGCCGTTGCGCGCGTTAGGAGGCGTCCCATGCAAGACTACAAGCAGGAATTCATAGAGTTCATGGTGGAAAGCCAGGTGCTGAAGTTCGGCGAATTCACGCTGAAGAGCGGCCGCAAGAGCCCCTTTTTCATGAATGCGGGCGCATACGTGACTGGCGACCAGCTGCACCGCTTGGGCCTGTATTACGCCCAAGCCATCCATGAAGCGTTCGGCGACGACTTCGACGTGGTGTTCGGCCCCGCCTACAAGGGCATCCCGCTTTCCGTGATCACCGCCATGGGATACAACGAACTGTACGGCAAACAGGTGAAATACTGCTCCAACCGCAAGGAAGCCAAGGACCACGGCGAAGGCGGCAACCTGCTGGGATATGTGCTGCAGGACGGCGACCGCGTGGTGATGGTGGAAGACGTGACCACCAGCGGCAAGTCCATAGAGGAAACGTATCCCCTGATCACCGCTGCGGCTAACATCACCGTATGCGGTCTGATGGTTTCGCTGAACCGCATGGAAGTGGGCAAAGGCGGCGTGAAATGCGCGCTTGACGAGGTCAGTGACCTGCACGGCTTCCCCACCGCGTCCATCGTGGATATGACCGAAGTCACGGAATACCTGCACAACCGCGAATGCCAGGGTCGCGTGGTCATAGACGACGCCTGCAAGGCCGCCATCGACGCCTACTACGAACAATACGGCGCGAAATAGGCTATCATAATCCGCTATTGCTGGTGTAAACGGCTCTTATGACAGTATTACAACTCCTCCTGCAGGGCGAATTTTAAGCACGTGGCAGGTGTCCTCGCCGAAGACCTTCTCTATACCCGCCTTGAATCCCTCCAGCATTTCCTTCGGCACGAATGCCTGTATCGTACCTGCGAAACCGCCTCCGTGGACTCTCACGGCGCCTTGGCCTTCAAGCAGCTTTTCTGCCAGCGCCAGTGCGACTACGATTTCCTGCCTGTCCAGGTGAATTCCCGCCCAGACGTTCTGCAGATATTTGGCAGACGAGTTTCCCGATGCGTTTACCAGTTTCAGGAAATCGTCGAATCTTCCTTCGTTGATTGCCTGCATCTCCTGCAGGGCTCTCCTGTTTTCTCCGAAGAAGTGCATGGCTCTAAGCACTGCCCTGTCGCCGCAGGTTTCACGCAGCTCTGCCAGCCTTTCCATGAATTCCTCCTCGGGAACCTCGCTCAGCACGCTCTTTCCGAACTGTTCGGCAATGCTTCCCATCTCATCGGGAATGGCCGCATACACGCCCGTCAGTTCCTTGTGATCGCCGCCCGTGTCTATAATGCAGAGTGCCAGACCGCTTGCGTCCATGTCGAAATCGACCTTCGTTACTGCCGGCTCTTCGGGATTGGCGAAATCCACTCCCACGACGCCGCCCACCGAAGCAGCCACCTGGTCCAGGAGTCCGCACGGCTTGCCGAAATATACATTTTCGGCGTACTGGCCTATCTTGGCAATTTCAACGGCATCGAGCTCGTCACCGCAGAACAGGCGATTTGCTATCGTTCCTACGGCAATCTCGAATGCCGCCGACGACGAAAGCCCCGAGCCTACCGGCACGTTGCTGGTCATGTATGCGTCGAAGCCACCCACCTCAAAGCCCCGGGCGCTTATGGCCGCTGCAATCCCCCTGACAAGCGCCGGAGTGTTGTTTATCTCTTCCGGTCTCGGCGTCAGCTCCCGGAGGTCCACCTCTTCCCGTGAATAATTCTCGGATATTATGCGGACCGTGTCCGTGCCGTTAGGCCTGGCGCATCCGACAACGTCCAGATTCACACTGCCGGCCAGCACGTTGCCCTTCTGGTGGTCCGTGTGGTTGCCGCCTATTTCAGTTCGTCCCGGAGCGCTGACCACGATAATGTCTCCAGCATCCCCGAATTCCCGCGCAAAACCCGCAATTGCGCCTTTGATCCTGTCGCGGTATGCGCCCGTTCCCGCTTCGTCCGTGCCGTAGAGGCATTTCAATGTGTCGTCTATCTCTCCGGCAAGAATCATGCTGTTTGCCCTTTTGATCGAAAGCATATCACTCACTCCCGTCAATTTTTCTGTTTCGGTTTACCGCTTTCTTGCACGACACGAACATGGACATGGACATGCCCATGTCGTGCTTGTCGAAAAACTCGCCCTAAGGAGTCGCCGCTACAATGCGGTGGCCCTCAAAGGGAGGGACAACGAGTCGAATCCTGTCGAATCAACAACTAACTGCAATGAAAAATCTTAGCTTTACCGTATTACTCAGCTAAATCATCTAATAAATTCCTTTTCGAAATCATTTTACCTGATATTAAAAGTCACCGGTATTACGGATAACCCGCAATCCCGGCTATTGCATAGCAATCTTGCACATCTTCTTCAATTCGGCGTAGCGGCCGCTGGCGTGGAAGTCCATGAAATGGCGCGCAAAGCACCGGTGGCTTTTGAGCTTTCGTAGCTTGGCTTTCATCTTGCGCATTTCGTGCATTTTTGGCAGATTTAGTGTTACCATTGCAAAACGCTGACAGGCTGCTACGAACGCATTTTGTTATAACTTGTAGCAAAAAACGAAAGAGACAAGCGTAGTTCGTATTAGCATTTCAGCAGGTCAGCAGCAGTTTTTGCCGGCGTGGCGCAACGGTAGCGCAACTGATTTGTAATCAGTGGGTTGTGGGTTCGATTCCTATCGCCGGCACCATAATATTCGCAGGTCAGAGCCTATGCGTTTTGACCTGTTTTTGTTTTGCATTGCTGGGGCAAAACCAAAGCGGACGCAAGGAGGAAGCATGCTGAATGCGTTATGTGTGGGAGCCGGCGGGTTTATTGGCGCCGTGCTGCGCTACCTGCTTGGGCTGCTTCCCTACCACGACGACTTTCCGCTGATCACCTTCGCCATCAATTTCGTGGGCGCCTTGGCCATTGGCATTGTTGCAGAAGTAGCCGTGCTGAAGGTTGACCAGGTGAATTCCGGATTGACTCTGTTTTTGAAAACGGGTCTGTGCGGCGGCTTCACCACCTTCAGCACCTTTTCCCTGGAAACCTTGGTGCTCATAGACAAAGGCCGTTACCTGATGGCTGCGGGTTACGCTTTCGGCAGCTTGGCAGCTTGCCTGACAGGCGTGGTACTTGGCCGCCTGATAGCCCGCGCCCTGTTCGCCCCCACTTCCACCGTATAAAAAATTCCCCCCTTTACATCGTACGATTGTTCGCTATACTTGAAACACGAACATGTATTCGTGTTGGAGTGGCGAATGGACCTTACGCAGAAGTTGGAAATACTGGCCGACGCGGCGAAGTACGATGTTGCTTGCACGTCTTCGGGCGCGCAGCGGCAAGCGGAGCTGGGAAAGCTGGGCAGCGCGTCCTGCGCGGGCTGCTGCCATTCCTTCACGCCGGATGGTCGCTGCATCAGCCTGCTGAAGGTGCTGCTCACCAATGCGTGCGTGTATGACTGCGCCTACTGTGTGAACCGCTGCAGCAACGACGTTCCTCGCGCGGCCTTCACGCCGCAGGAGCTGGCCGAACTGACCATAGGGTTTTACCGGCGCAATTACATAGAAGGGCTGTTCTTAAGCTCGGGCGTCATCAAAAGCCCGGACTACACCACCGAACTGATGATCAAGGCGCTCAGCTTGCTGCGCAACGAATACGGGTTTCGCGGGTACATCCACGCGAAGGGCGTACCTGGCACCTCCCCCGCTCTCATAGACCAGCTAGGGCGCTTAGTGGACCGCCTGAGCGTGAACATGGAACTGCCCAGCCAAGAAAGCCTGCAATTGCTGGCCCCGGGCAAAACCAGGCAAAACATTTTGGCGCCCATGAAGCAGATTCAAGAAAGCATAGCGGCGGACGCCGAAACCAACGCGCTCATGCGCCGCAAGAACCACTACCTCACCCACGTTGCCGTGCCGAAAAAGCAACGCGCCTTCGCGCCGGCCGGGCAAAGCACGCAAATGATCATAGGCGCCACGCCGGAAAACGACTACCAGATCCTGACGCTTTCGGCGTCGCTGTATTCCCAGCTGCAGCTGAAGCGCGTGTTCTTCAGCGCCTACATTCCCGCCACAACTAATCCCCTGCTGCCGCAGGGCGCCAACGTGCAGCTGAACCGCGAACACCGTCTGTACCAAGCCGATTGGCTGCTGCGCTTCTACGAATTCAACGCAAACGAAATAATAGATACAGCACACCCATACCTGGATTTGGACCTAGATCCCAAGGCAAACTGGGCCATCAACAACCTGGATAGCTTCCCCGTGGAAGTGAATACCGCCCCCTACGAAATGCTGCTGCGTGTGCCCGGCATAGGCGTGGTGGGCGCGAAAAAGATATGCAAAGCCCGCAAGCACCGCGCCCTGTGCGAACAGGAACTGCGCAAGATAGGCGTGGCGTTCAAGCGCGCACGGTATTTCATCACCTGCAACGGGAAATACCAAGGCACCGGCGCACGCTTCGAACCCGGCAGCATCCGCGCGCGGCTGGCAGCGCCCATAGACGGAGGCAAACACGGGCGCAGGGCCGGCAACGTCTGCTTCGGGCAAATGAGCCTGTTCGACCAAGAACAACCCACGGCCCTACCCGGCGGCCCCGAAGCAGCAGCGGCCTTCGCCCTGCAAGAACAAGCCAAGGCCAAGCGCGGCCTTCTGGCGGAAAAGGCAAGCGCATGAAGGCGGTAGCAAGCCCGAAATGCAGGCTAGATAGCGAGCGGGAGGCGGCGGATTGGTGCAGGGCGACTCTGATAGCACTTAGAGCTGCGCGAAGCGCAGCGGTATAAAAATGCTGAAGCAGTGTAGCGCACGAGCGTCGGGGCCGAAGGCCCCGACGGGAGCAGCGGAACGGGGAGCTCTGCACCTATCCGCCGCCTCCCGCTCGCGGCGGGACCACATTGTTAAAGCAGCAGAGTAAGAAGGCAACCACATGAACCTACCAATACCCATAGAAGGCCCTTACACCGAAATTGCTTATGAATACGACGGCACGTTGGAAGGGCTGCTGACGGCCATCTTCAAGGCGTACCAGTACCGGGAACACCCCACCGACGTGGTTGCCAGCGCAAACCTGCAGCCGCGACTAGGGCAGAGTGTACGCTCCATAGAAACCGACTTCCACCTGGCCGAACGCGTGGCACGGGGCATTTGTACCACCTGCGGCGCAAAAACCTTCGCCTTCGTGCGCAACGCCGCACTGGTTGATTCCCCCGAAGCAGGCACCAACGTGTACCGTTTTGTGCGCTTCGCCATGAAAACGGGTCCTGTGGCCATGCATAACATTGCAAACCCGCTGGTGCAGCCCTTAGAGCGCGCTAACACCTTCGTGCGCAACGAAAGCGAACGGGTGCGGCAGTTCGTGCGCTTCCACGAACTGGAGGGCGGCATCTACTTTGGCACCATCAGCCCGAAGGCTAACGTGGTGCCGCTGGTCATGGCATGGTTTGCCGCCCGCTTCAACACCCAGCCCTTCATCATTTACGATGAAGCCCACGGCCTGGCGGGCGTGTACGAAGGACCCGCCGCTCAGACAGGCACAACCAACGTGTGGGGCAACAAAAGCTGGTACTTGGTGCCGGTAGACGCGCGAAGCGACCTGAACATCCCACCCGAAGTGCCACGCGAACAGGCTATGCAGCAAGCGTGGAAAGCCTTCTACCAGGCCACCACCATTTCAGTGCGCTACCACCCCGAACTGCGCCAACACTTCATGCCCCAGCGCTTTTGGAAAGACTTGGTGGAACTGCACCCCAGCTTGCCAACAAGCGCTCACTCAGGCATTACGCCCGTCAGGTCGAACGCCGGGATGAAGCTTTCCTCGTCGGCCTGACCGTCCTGCCAGAAGTAATCCTGCACGCCAATCGTGTCCGCAAAGTCCAGCAGACATTCGTAGTCTTCACGGGAAGGATGCTCCAACAGTTCCGGATGCGCCTGCGCCGCCGGGCTATCGGGCCCCAACACAGGTGTGTACTGGTTCATCAGCGAAAGCCGCACAGCGTTTCCATAGCGTTTTTGCAGCAGCTGCACCACGGCCAAGGAATTATCCAAGTGCCCCGGCATCAGCAAGTGCCGCACAATAACACCGCGGGTCATGCGCTGCTGCATCTGCACCTGCCCGCCTTCGCCGCGAAAGGGAACGCTATCGTAGCGAGGTTCCCCGGACAGTTCCACCATGCAATCTAGCGCCGCTAACGCCACCTGCAGGTAATCAGCCGCATGCGAAAACGCGCGGGCCATTTCCGCATCCGCGTACTTGAAATCAGTCAGGAACACATCCGCCACGCCGCGCAGCCCGCGGATGGCCGCAACCGTTTCGTACCCTGCGGTGTTCCAGCATACCGGCAGGTCAAGCCCCTGCGCCCGCGCTTGGCGCACCGCGGCAGCAATAAGCGGCCCATAATGGGTGGGCGTGACCATGTTCACGTTCAGAGCGCCCAGCTGCTGCTGTTCCAGCATCAGCTCCACCAAGCGCCCAAGCGAAACATCCGCGCCGGCATCCCCCAACGCAATGGGACGGTTCTGGCAGTAAACGCAGCGCAGCGGGCAGTAACTGAAGAAGATGGTGCCGCTGCCGGCCAATCCGCTGATGGGCGGCTCTTCCCAGAAATGCAAGGCCGAACGAGCCACGCGCACCTGCGCGCCCGCGCCGCACACACCCCGCTGACCCGCAGCACGATTGGCCCCGCAAGCGCGCGGGCACCAGTCGCACGACCGCGGCAACATGCCTTCGGCGTCAGTCCAAGAAGTCGTCATCTTCGAAGTCAGCGTATTCCTCTACGCGCTCAGTAGCGAAATCATAGCCAGGGTCGTCGTCTTCGAAGCCGTAGTCCTCTTCGTCAGAGGCGGCAGACAACCCGGCAGAGACAGGCTCTTTGCCTTCGTCATCCAGGCAGTCCCCTACTTCCACGCCCTCTTCGTCCATGCTGCAAAATTCCATATCATCATCCATTTCGTAATCAAAATCGTCGAAATCTTCTTCCGGGTCAAAGCCATCATCGTCAAAGCCATGGTCATGGTCATGCGCAGCATAATCCTGCGCACGGCTGAAGTCGAAGCCAAGCTCCTCCACTTCGCCCTGTTCGCGATACGCCACGGCCAATGCCGCAGGCTGCTTGGAAGCCCCGCCTATGACCGCCACCATCTCCAACAGCTGCATGACGCCTTCCAGCTGGGGCAGCACTATGTCAGCCTCTTCTGCGGTTGAAAGCGCCGCCGTCACTTCCCCCATCAGCATCTCTATGCTGTAAGAGCCTTCGAACTGATTGCCTTCAGCCGACTCCAGCAAGGCTTCGGCGGTAGGCACCAACGTGCCCGGGCGACCCGCCGCGGCCTGGCCCAACCCAGCAGGCATGGCACGCACAGCCCGATACAGCGCATCGGCTTCCACCGCGGCCACCATGGAAGCGGAACTCTGGATGACGAACGCCGCATGCGCCATGCTGGCAGCGCCCGCTTCGCCCACGTCCTGCACCGTGCTGAACAGCGCTTTCAGCACCTCGTGTGCCCGTTCTTTCGCGCGTGCGTCACCCGAAAGGAAGCACGTGGTGTTTTCGTAGGCAAACGCCTGGGGAATGCACGGGTTCAGCACCGTGCAAGGCGCTTCCACCACATCTAGGTGGCTGACCATGGCAACCGCCGCCAGTTCGCGCGCGAACTGCGGCGTAGACGGGCTTAGGTCCACCAACAGCGTATGCGCTGCAACGTTGTTCACCACGCCATCTTCTTCGAAGTAGGCATCTTCCAGCCGCGTTTGGCTGGTGCAATACGATATGACCACATCGGCCGTCGAAAGGCTGCCCGCAACGGTAAAGCCCGCCTGATCCAGGCGCGCCGCCACATAAGCGCCCACGGTTTCGTGCCCCAAGAAGCAATAGCGCATGGCTTTTCCTCCCTAATCGCCTTTCACCCTGCGTGCTATGCGGTCGGAAATGGAAAGCGTCTTGCGCTTGTCGTTGCCCCAGAACACCACAGCGATCATGCCGGGACCCACGTGGCTGCCAATGACGGGCCCTATGTTGCCCTTGTGGATGATGGCATCCGGATCGGCCTTCTGCACCATGTCAATCAGCCTGTCAACATCGTGTTCGCAGTCGGCTCCACCCACCATCACTTGATGCGCGCCACCTTCCTTGAAGCAATTCTTTTCGTAGTAAGCAAGCAGCTGCTTGAAGCCCTTCTTGCGCCCGCGCGAAACGCCCGCGATGCCCAGATGGCCGTCAACATCAATGTTGAGCAGCGGCTTCACGTCCAGCTTGCCGCCGGCTACCGCCACCGAAGCGGGAATGCGCCCGCCGCGCTTCAACACGTCAAGGTCGTCAATCATGAACAGCTCGTCCACGAAATAACGCGCCTCTTCGGCCCACGCCACCAATTCCTTGGCGGTCATGCCCTTTTCGCGCAAGGCCAAAGCCTCCATAATGAACAGGCCTTCGGTCAGCGAAGCCTGCAGCGTGTCAACCACATACAGCTCGAAGTCAGGATGCTCTTCCAGCACCTGGTCGCGCACCAAGCACGCGGTGTCAAAACTGCCGGAAAGACCGGCGGTGAACGAAAGGTA
>JAUNIP010000003.1 GCA_030523425.1 Coriobacteriia bacterium | reverse complement strand
CGGCGGCTTGCGCCTGCGACAGGAAAACGACGCCAGCGTATGCTGTTTGAAGCTTTCGGCTGACGCTGGATATGGGTTCAAGCAACGCCAGGAATTCGAAGTTTCCGCACCCACCATTCGCGAAGGCCTGCAAGCACTGCCAGGGGCCGGGGCACCTGCCGATGTGTGCGCACAGCTGCTTGCCGAAGGCGTGCAGGAAACCTGCTACACGCACTTCACGCGCCAAGCAACGCTGGTGCAATGGCGCGAAGGCGAAGCTTCCGTGACCGCAGAACTAGCCTTCGACCAGGGAACCTTGGGCCACAGCACCGCCAGCGCCCCCCTGCGCGAAGTGGAGCTGGAATACAAAGACGGGTCGGTGGAGTTGTTCCACACCTTGGCTGCACGCTTGGAAGACAACCTGCACCTGGTGCCCCAACCCCTTTCCAAACTGGCCCGCGCCTTAGGGGCGTAAGCAAACAAGAGGCGAACCCAGAGCGCTACGCTGAGGCTATAAGGGCAAGGAAGGGTGCCACCCGGCGCCCTTTCTAAACAGCTCTTAAAATTTCCGTCAAGTTCACGGCGTTTCAGCTTCACTGCAGCATTCTGCCTTACAATTTCCCCAGCACTACGCATGTTCATTCAAAACGAATGGAGGTATCCATGATTTGCCCGAACTGCACTGCCGAAAACCTTGACACCGATGCTTTCTGCCGAAGCTGCGGCATGCCGCTGCAAAGCGCGCAGCCTGCCGAAGAGCCGCAAGCAACTGCTGGCCCTGCCGCCTACCAGCAGCCTGCGGGCGACCCCGCGGCCTACCAGCAGCCCACGTACCAGCAGGCCCAACCCACCTACGAATATGCCGCGGCAGCCACCCCTGCCGCCGCTGCGAGCAGCAACCAGGAAACCCTGCGTTTGATTGCTTTCATCCTGAACATCATCTCCACCGTTTCCATGGGCCTTCTGATTCTTCCGCTGGCCTGGACGATTCCCATGACGGTGCATTCCTACGGCATCTACAAAGGCACGAAGCAAAGCACCACGGCATTTGCCGTCTGCGACCTTATCTTCGTGAACCTAATCAGCGGCATCCTGCTGCTGGTGGCCGACAGCGAATCCTAGCAGTTGCTAACATGGCCTGCCGCGGGGTCATTACGACCCCGCGTTATTTCTTGCGCAGCTCCCAGGAGCCGTCGTCTAACCGCGCGGCTTCGTAGGTCACTTCGCTGCCCGCTTCGTCGCACACGACCACGAAGGCATCCATTTGATTGATGGTGGCCGACAGCGTTTGGCTTCCGTTGGGGTCGGTTTCAATGGTGGCTTCCCCAACATTAGCGGTGGCACCTATTTCCCAGGTGTGACCAGGCTCCAACACCACGGAAAGTTGGCCTGCCCCAGCCGTCATCAGCGCGTACACCAACATGACCACGGCAGGCACAAACGCCACCGTTATGCCTATTGTGCGCATAATCGCCTTCTTCTGGAACACGCACACCACCCCCGCCGCGGCCACCGCATCAAACAGAATGGTAAGCAGATGCCGCGGGAAGGTGCCCTGTATGATCATTTCGCCCAAATAGTGCGCGCCCATCAGCGAAATGCATCCCGCGGCGCAGACGGTGATTATCAGCCCCAGCGCGTTTTGGCGGCGCATGTAAAACGCCAGAAAGCCCGCCACCACGGAAGCCACAATGTAGGGCATCCATATGTTCAGGTATTCCCAGGGGAAATGGCCTAACGTAGGAATTTCCACCAAGTACACCAAGGGCTGGCTGATCAGGAAAAACACAAAGCACTTCAACGCCGATTCCAAGGGCGTGCGGCAGTTCGCCGAAACTATCAGCGCCAACACCACCCACAGCTCCCACGAAACAGCGCAGTCGGTAAGAGACGTGCCATGCACTGCCGGAATCTGGTTGATAACGCCGCAGTACACGCCGCTGACCACGGCAAATACAATCAGCTTCGGCCAGGTCATGCGCAAGCCGCCAAACAACTTGCCCAGCACGCCGCCTCCCGCGCTGAACGCTTCTTCTTGCATAGCCATGGCAAGGCTCCTTTTCCGTTAATCCACACGCGCCGCAAAGCAAAACGCAGTGCCTGTGCTTTAGGATTGACGCTCCGGCCAAACAAGGCCTTATAATACACTACTGGGCAAAACCATTTACCTTCCCAACCACCCTGCAACGCTACGAAAGGACACCATGACCAGCTACTTCAACGTTTCTGCGGACGCTACCTGCCGCATTTCCCCTTCCTCTAGCATTTTGGGCACGGTGCAGCTAGGGCCTGAGAGCAGCGTGTTCGCCGGTGCCTGCATCCGGGGCGACTTAGCGCCCATCCGCATTGGCGCCCGCAGCAACATCCAAGAGAACGCGTGCTTGCACGTGGACACCGAAAGCCCGCTGACGGTGGGCGAAGGCGTCACCGTGGGGCATGGCGCCATCTTGCACGGATGCACCGTGGGCGACGGCTGCACCGTGGGCATGGGCGCCGTGGTCATGAACGACGCGCGCATTGGCGCCGGCAGCATGGTGGCAGCCGGCGCGGTGGTTTCCCAAGGGAAGGATTTCCCCGAACGCAGCCTGATTATGGGCGTGCCCGGCAGGCTGGTGCGCACGCTTTCCGAAGAAGAATCCCGCACACTGTGCGTCCAACCTGCGGAAGCGTATGTGGCGTGCAGTGCGGAAATGGCGCAGCAGGGCGCAATGTTATACCCAGGGGCCACCTTCTGCGGGCAGCCGTAAGGCGCACGCCTGCCAGCCGGCGAAGCTTCGCGGCATGCAGCACGCCGCGCGCCGCCACACCACCTACCCGAAAATCTTGTGCGCGCCGCCTAGGGCGTTACCCTTCGCCCATTCCACGTGCTGCTTCATCTTGGGACTGTGCATCAGCTTGCGAAAGATGTCGCAGTGGTGCAAAAGCGCAGCCATCAGTTCTTCGGTGGTGCCTTTGTAGCCGTTGTTCAGGTAGTTCCTGAAGGCGCTATACAGTTCGTAGCGCGAACACTTCTTCAGGCTGGGGTCTTGCGCCACCAGCCAACAGCGCAGCGCCGCGTCGAAGATGGTAAGGTCCTCGTCGTTGGCGAACAGCGCTTCCAGCGGCTCCCAGTACGTTTCCACCAGATGCTTCTGCTCGGCTTCCGTGTTGCCGAAAAACAGCCTGTTGCGCAGCAAGTCGCTGGTGGAAAGCGGCAGGCCCTTGGAGTTCAGGCCCTCGAATATTAACTGGGTGTTGTCGGTTTCATCCAAGCGCACCACTATGGCAAACAGAAGCTGCAAACCCGTCCACAGCACTTCGGGGTCAAAGCCTTCCTGCAGCTTGCCCAAAAAGAAGTAGTAGTTGTCCACCACGCCTTTGGACACCTTGTAGTCTTCCGGCAGCTGCGTGTAGTTCAACACAGCAGCAAGCGTCTCTTCGTCGGCCGGAGCGCCTATCAGCTTGCGCACGGGGGCATCCGCCGGGCCCACGTACAGGAAGCAGCGGGCAACATCCGCTGCCGTAACGCCGGCGATAGTGCTTTCCGTGGCTTTCAGGTAATCCCGCAAGGCCGCGAACAACAGCGTCATGGTAACGGTGCGCTGCTGGCCGTCCACTATGCTGAACAGCTGCGCAGGCTGGCCGTCGTCTGCTTGCGGCATGTCTTCGCTAAGATACACGATGCTTCCAATGAAGTGCGCTTCACCGGTGGCACCCGCCGCACAGATGTCATTCCACAGCTCTTCGCACTGCCATTCGGTCCAGGAATACACGCGCTGGAACACCGGAATGGCCATGCGCGCATCTGGTGTGCCCAGGAAGTCTAAGTACGTTGTTTGTTGCGTTTGCATTTCTTCCCCTTACCTAGCGCCCCGCAAACCACGGGCGCGTATAATTGTACGCGTAGAAAAAACATCAAACAACGCCAAGACGCAGGAAGACGCTTGTTTGCTGCGGCAAGCAACCTGCTGCAAAACCGCTGCGCGCCCACAGGGCCACTGCTGCGACAAGCGCCAACCTGCCGCTTGGCACAAGGAACGCCATGATTACCCAGCAATGTTCGTTTTTGGATTTCCTGGCCCGGGAAAACGACCGGTTCACCATCCCCTTTTACCAGCGCTCCTATACCTGGACACCGCGCCAATGCGCCGAACTGTGGGAAGATTTGCAGCGCGCTGGCGTGCAACAGCGCTCGCATTACATGAGCATGATCATCTTCCGACCGGCGGAACTGCTGCCTGACGGCACCGTTGTGCATGATGTCATAGACGGTCAGCAGCGCATTGCCACGCTGACCATTCTGTTGACGGCCTTGGTAGAGCACCTGCGCGAAACCGCCACCTGCGTCGGCGGGCTTTCCGCGGACGAAATGGAAGCGAACTACGTGCTTGGTGGCGCGCACGACGTGCAGGGCAAACGCCCCAGCAAACTCCAGCTGCTGCAAGCCGATGACGACTGCCTGCAGGCGCTGATAGATGGTCAGGAAGCCCCCAGCGCCAGCCGCGTGGGCAAGAACTTCGCGTACTTCCATAACGCCATGGCCCAGGCAGACTTTGACGCCAATACCCTGTGGCGCGGGCTGCAGCAGCTGCTGATCATAAGCGTGCAGCTAAGCGAAACCGACAACGCGCAGGCCATTTTCGAAAGCCTGAATGTGAAGGGCTTGCCCCTTTCCACGGCGGATCTGGTGCGCAACTACCTGCTGGTGGCCGAAACCCGCGAAGAACAGCAGCGCCTGTACGCCGAATACTGGAACCCCATACAGCTGATGTTTGGCGAAGACAAAAGCAGCCTGAAGCTGAACGCCGGCATACGCATGTGGCTGACCATCCGCTTCCAAAAGCAGCGCATCCGCGACAAAAGCCAAACGTACACCGTGTTCAAGAACTACATGACGCAGGAATTCGACGGCACCACCGAAGACTTGCTGGACGAACTACGCAGCTTCTGTTTGATGTGGGCCGAAAACTACAAGTTCAACGAAGTGAAGGAATTCCGTGGCATGGACTGGGCCAAGCGCGGGCAGAATAAAACCCTGCTGCCGGGCTGGGGGCACCAAAGCGGTTTCTAGATGTTAACCGTCAGCGCGCCGTCTGCAACAATTCCCCCACAAACCGCGCGTCTAATCTGCCTTTGGAAGCACATGCGCTATTCTAAGGAAAATTCCAGCGCGAAACGACCAGGGGGGCAAGCGTGAATCTGAAGAATTTGTTGTTGTATGCGGGTGCCGAAAAGGAAGATTACGCGGCGGTCAAGGACGCCATTTGGGAGTCCAACCGCAAAAACCTTACTGCGTTTTCCCTGATAGCCGCCGTCGGATTGGCCGTACTCACCATGGGCAGCTACTTTAGCCCGCAGCTGGCCGAAAGCCGCACGGTCTACATTATTGGAGCCGTCATCACCATTTGCATGGCTGCCCTGGCGGACAAGGTGGCACCCCGTGCTAAGCACCTCACCTTGGTGCTGGTGTATGTGTTCGTTGAATTGCTGCTGCTGTTCGGCATTGCGCTAGGCACCTTGGTCGACCCTAATCACGCATCGGCCAGCTTCGGCATACTGCTGTTTGCCGCGCCGCTGCTGTTCACCGATTCCCCTTTACGCATGATTGCGGTGTGCCTGCTGAACGTGGTGCTGTATTTCGTGTTGGCGGCGAACACGCAAGCGCCCGACATGCTGGCGTTCAACAAATCGGTGATCATTCCGTATGGGCTGGTCAGCTTCATAGTGTGCGCCATCATGATGCGCGTGAAGACGGAACGACACGTGTTAGAGCAGCGCAACCACCTGCTCAGCGAATCGGACCAGCTTTCTGGCATGCTGAACCGCCGCAGCTACGAAAAACACATTGCGGTGCTGCAAGACGCCGGCCACGGCTCCAGCCTGAAAATGTGCGCGCTAGACATCAACGGCCTGAAAGAAGTGAACGACAACCTGGGCCACCAAGCAGGCGACGAACTGATCTGCGGCGCGGCGAATGTGATCACCAGCGTGTTTGGGCCTTACGGCAAGTGCTACCGCATAGGCGGTGATGAATTTGCGGCTATCTTGGAGGGCTATTCGCCTAACGCCGACGAGCTGAAAGCCCAGCTGACCAAGGAGTGCGAAGCTTTCAAGGGTGAATTTGTGGACAGCTTGCACATTTCTGTGGGCATTGAAACGGCCCGGCCGGGCGATTCCGCCCAGGTAACCATGGCCCGCGCCGATTCCACCATGTACGATAATAAGGCCGAGTATTACAAGAGCGCCGGCAAGGATCGCCGCGCCCGGTAGGTGGCACCCCCAGCAGATGCCCAAGCAGTGGCCTGGTCTTTGACTTGCCGCGCTACCGCACCCTGCAGCGGACCAACTGACACTGCAGCGCATTATTACGCCCAAACTCCTTCTCTCAGCAAATTTGGGCGTAATCGAAATCAAGCAGACGAAGGGCATTACGTCCAAAATTGCCAATTTGGACATTTTGGGCGTAATGAAATCTGACTAGCAACAGTTATTTGCAAGAGCAGAGAAGAAGCGCGCTTGGAGAACAGAAAACCTGACGCTCTTTCGAAAGCTATTTACGCCCAAATACCAAACAAGGGCAGTTTTGGGCGTAAAAGCGACAAGGCGGCAGGAAATCATTACGTCCAAAATTGCCAATTTGGACATTTTTGGGCGTAATTCCCTGTTCGCTCGAAGCGCAAATGAAGTCAAGACATGCTATCCATGTCCAATTATGGCTAGTTTGCGGTGCCCCGCCTGCTACACTACGCACTAGCAGAAGGGAGCAAAACATGGAACTCAACCACGACGCCCTATACGAAGCATTCAAAGCGAGGGATGCTCGTTTTGACGGTCGCTTCTTTGTGGGCGTTTCTTCCACGGGCATCTATTGCCGCCCCGTATGCCATGCGCGCATGCCGAAGCAGGAAAACTGCACGTTTTTCGCCAACGTAGCCGAAGCCGAAAAAGCGGGCTTCCGGCCATGCTTGACATGCCGCCCAGAATTGGCGCCCGGCCACTCAGCCGCCGACGCCGAACAGGCGCTGGCCACCAAGGCCGCGCATTACCTGCGCGAACACTGCACCAGCGGACAAAGCCTGCAGAAAGCGGCCGCGCGTCTGGGATACACCGACCGCCACCTGCGCCGCGTGTTTGCCGACTACTACCACGTAACACCTGTGGAATACATGCAGACATGCCGTCTGCTGCTGGCAAAAAGCCTGCTTACCGATTCCGCCCTGCCCATTTCCCGCGTGGCGGAAGCAGCAGGATTTGGCAGCACCCGCCGCATGAACGACCTGTTCAAAAAGCACTACCACCTATGCCCTTCCGACTTCCGCAAAAAAGCCAGACAAAATCAGCCCGCCAGCGAAGCTATTACGGTGGCGCTGGGGTATCGCCCGCCCTACCAGTGGGAACGCATAGTGGGCTTTTTGGGAATGCGCGCCATCCCAGGGGTTGAGCAGGTGCAAGACGGTGCCTACCAGCGCATTGTGCGGCTGTCAGGCGAAAAAGGGCCCTTGCTGGGATGGATTACGGTGGCCAACGACGCCGCCAACAACCGCGTGCGCCTGACGCTTGCCGAAGACTTGCTGCCAGCACTGCCGGCGCTGCTAGGCAAAGTGCGCCGCTTGTTCGACCTGGACTGCGACCCCGCAGCCGTGGCGGAAACGCTGCGCAGCATCGACGACGTGATTCCCGGGGCCAACGTGTATGGCCTGCGCATCCCCGGATGCGTGGACACTTTCGAGGTGTGCTGTCGAGCCATCTTGGGCCAGCAGATTTCCGTAAAAGCGGCGGGCGTGCTGGCGGGGCGCGTGGCGGAGGCTTTCGGCACGCCCGTGGAAGGAGCGCCCGAAGGCTTGACCTGCGCCTTCCCCACCCCTGAAGACATACTTGCACTTGACCGACCGGACCGCCCGCTGGAAGAAGCGTTCGGTCAGCTGGGAATTATCGCTTCCCGCAGCCGGGCCATCCTTGACGTGGCCCGCCTGTTTGCCAATGGCACGCTGAACTGGGACGGCCCCGTAGACCCCCAAGAAGAAATGGCGAAACTGACCGCCATCAAGGGCATCGGCCCCTGGACCGCCAATTATGTGGCCATGCGTGCCATGGGCTACCCCGACGCCTTCCTGGAAACTGACGGCGGCGTGGCGCACGCGCTGCCGGACCTAACTCCCAAACAACGCGTTGAACTGGCGCAGCAATGGCGCCCTTGGCGCAGCTACGCCGTTATGAGCCTGTGGGAATCGCTCTCGTAACCCACAACGCACACCATTAGCCCCTCCCGGAAAGGAACATCATGCTGTACTACACCGAATACGTTGCACCCTTCGGCACGCTGACCATCGCCAGCGACAGCGCACGTGAAGCCGTGTGCGGGCTGTGGTTTCCCAACCACAAGTACGAATTCGAAGGCCTGCCGGAACTGCCGGTGCGCAACGATGCGTGCCCCGTTTTGGCCGAACTTGCGCGGTGGCTGGACGCCTACTTCGCCGGCAAGCGGCCGGCCATTGGCGCGCTGCCCTTAGCGCCCTACGGCAGCGAATTCCGCCAGGCGGTGTGGAACATCCTGCGCGAAATTCCCTACGGCGAAACCACCAGCTATGGTGAAATTTCCCAGCAGGTGGCCGCCACGCGCGGCAAGGCTTCCCCACGCAGCGTGGGCGGCGCAGTAGGCCACAACCCCATCAGCATCGTGGTGCCCTGCCACCGCGTGGTTGGCGCCAACCGCAGCCTGACCGGCTTCGGCGGCGGCATGCCCGCGAAAGTGTGGCTGCTAGAGCACGAAGGCCATAACATGAGCACCTTCACCGTGCCCACAAAGGGCACGGCGCTGTAGCAAGCAGCAGGGGTGCGACAGGGAACGGTTAGGCAAAAGGCGCTAAGGCTCGGTCCAGGATGCCCTTCATTTTGGCTATGGCTATGCCGTAGTTCACCACGGGCACGTCGGCGGCGGCACACAGGTCTAAGCGATGGGCCACTTCGCGGGCGTTCAGCATGCAGGCGCCGCAATGGATTACCAGGTCATAAGGCGAAACGTCTGCCGGGAAGCCGCCGCCGCTGGTGAATTCGAACTGCGGGTTAGCGCCGCTGTGGGCGCGCACCCACGCGGGAATCTTCACGGTGCCAATGTCGTCGCACTGGCGGTGGTGGGTGCAGCCTTCGCACACCAGCACGCGGCTTTCGTCGGTCAGCTGCGCCAACACGCCGGCGCCCCGCGCAAACACGTCCAGTTCGCCCTTGTAGCGGGCCATCAAAATGCTGAAGCCCGTCAGCAGCACGTCTTTAGGCACCACGGCGCTCACTTCCGCAAAGGCCTGCGAATCGGTGACCACCAGGCGCGGGGGCTTTTTCAGGTTGGCAAGGCAATCGGCCAGCTCAGACGGCTGGCAGCACAGGCAGCTAACGCCGTGGTCCAGGCAGTCGCGCAGCACCATCTGCTGCGGCAGAATGATGCGCATCTTCGGCGCCGCGGAGTCTATGGGAATCACCGACACCACGGTGTCCCCCCGCTGCACCAGGTCTGCCATCAGGGGCTTTTCGCGGCGCGCAGTGCTGGCCACACGCGCTATCAGCTCCTTCAGCTGGTACACGCCTTCCCCCGTGACGGCGCTTACCACCAGCGTGCGGGCCGCATCCACGCCTTCCACGCCGTCTTCGCCTTCCAGCAGGTCACCCTTGGTGCGGGCTACCAGCCACGGCAGGCTGCGGCCTTGGAATTCGTCTAGCAGCTGAGTTTCGGCGGGGGCCAACGGGCGCCCGGCTTCGCTTACCAGCACCGCCACGTCGCACTTGCGCAGGGCCTTGCGCGCGGCCTCCACGCGCAGCGCGCCCAAACCGCCTTCGTCGTCTATGCCGGGGGTGTCAAGCACCACGCACGGGCCTATGGGCAGAATTTCCATGGCCTTGGTCACGGCGTCGGTGGTGGTACCGCGCACTTCGCTGACCACGGAAAGGTCCTGGCCGGTCACGGCGTTCACCAAAGAAGACTTGCCCGCGTTGCGCAGCCCGAAAAAGCCGATGTGCACGCGTTCGGAAGAAGGGGTGTCGTTCAAGCTCATAAGGTCTCCTTAAAACCGGAAGTCGCGGCCGGCGCCCGCGCGGATGGCCTGGATGCGCTGTACGCACTTGTCATGCACGCGCGCATCGGGAATCAGTTGCAGCTCGCGCTCGATCAGCGCCTCGCCGCGGCGGCGCGTGTCTTCGGAAGCGTAGTCGCTTAAGTATTCCTGCAGCGTCATCAGCGCGTTGGGGTGGCAGTAGTTCAAGATCTGCCCGTTTTTGCAGAAGTCCATGAAGCGGTCGCCCGTGCGGCCCGCGCGGTAGCACGCTGTGCAGAAGCTGGGAATGTGGTCATTGCTCATCAGCCAGTTGATCACTTCGTCAAGCGTGCGTTGGTCAGACACGTCGAACTGCTCCGTATCGTGCGGACGCTCTTCTTCCAAGTAGCCGCCCACGCTGGTGCGGCTGCCGCCGGAAATCTGCGAAATGCCATACTTCAGGGCCCGCTCCCGCACGGCCTCACTTTCCCGGGTGGAAATGATCATGCCGGTGTAGGGCACGCTCACGCGGATGAGCGCGATGATCTTCTCGAACAGCTCGTCGCTGATGCCGTTGTCGAAGTCTTCGGGGTTGATGTCGCTGGCCCGCTTCAGGCGCGGCACGCTGATGGTGTGGGGCCCCACGCCATGCACAGCTTCCAGGTGCTCGGCGTGCATGATAAGCCCCGCCAGCTCGTAGCGATACTTGTCCAGTCCGAACAGCACGCCTAGCCCCACGTCGTCAATGCCGCCTTCCATGGCGCGGTCCATGGCTTCGGTGTGCCAGTTGTAGTCATGCTTGGGGCCTGATGGGTGCAGCGCCAGGTAGCCTTCCTTGTGGTAGGTTTCCTGGAACAGAATGTAGGTGCCAATTTCGGCATCCTTGAGCATGCGATATTCATCCACCGTGGTGGCCGCGATGTTCACGTTCACGCGGCGGATGGCACCGTTTCTGTGCTTGATGGAGTAGATGGTGCGCATGGACTCCAAAATGTATTCGATGGGGTTTTCCTTAGGATGCTCGCCGGCTTCTATGGCCAGGCGCTTGTGGCCCATGTCCTGCAGGGCAATCACTTCCGCGCGGATTTCGTCCTGCGTCAGCTTCTTGCGCGGGATTTGCTTGTTCTTGGCGTGGTACGGGCAGTACGTGCAGCCGTTCACGCAGTAGTTGGACAGGTACAGCGGCGCGAACAGCACGATGCGGTTGCCGTAGTAGGCCAACTTGATGTCGCGCGCCAGCTGCTTGAGGGCGGCTTCCACGCCGGGGTCCTCGCAGGCCAACAGCACGCTGGCTTCGCGATGCGTAATCACGGCGCAGTGATTCTTGGAAGGCTTCAGGTGCGCGCGGGCCTTGTCCAGAATGGCGTAGCACAGGTCCAGGTCGTTCTTGTGGGCGTCGGCGTATTCCAGCGTGTCCAGGATTTCTTGGTGGTTGATGAACTCGTCTGCGCACAGGCTTTTCGGGTTGTAGGGGTATTCGCTCATGGGGTTCCTTAGTGCTAGGTGATGCGCACGGCGCAGGTGCTGCTGCCGAACGTCCAACCAGGTGGGTCGCCGCGGTCGACCACCAGTGTAGCGCCAATAGATTGCATACGCGTTGCAAGTTCGCCCATACCTTCGGCGGCCTCAGCACCGGTGCTTGCCTTGCCGTCATACAGGTCGTACTTGCTGCGCACGGCAGGCGGCGAAAGGTTGGGCATGACCACGTTCGCGCCAGCCAAAATGCCCCGTTCGCGCCCGTCACCGGCGGCGGTGCCTAACGCCGTGGTGGCAGGCAGCAGCACGTTGGGCAATGCCAAGCGCAAAAGCGAAAGGCAGAACAGCGTAAGGTCCACGCTGCCGGCCGCTTCGTGCGCAAACGGCGTAGCATGGTGCGGGATGAAGGGCCCTATGCCACACATTTCGGGATGGAATTCCTGCACAAAGCGCAGGTCAGCCGCCAACTGGGCAGGTGTTTGCCCGGGTGTGCCCACCATGAAGCCGGCGCCCACCACAAAGCCCACGGCGCGCAGGTCCCGCAGGCACTGCATGCGGTTGTTAAAGCGCATGCTTGCCGGATGCAGGGCCGCGTAATGGGCAGGGTCGGCGGTTTCGTGACGCAGCAGATAGCGGTCGGCTCCCGCTTCGCGCAGCGCCGCATAGCTCATCCGGCTGCGCTCGCCCACTGAAAGCGTGATGGCGCAATCCGGATACGCGGCGCGCAGGGCGCTCACAATGCGGCACAGACGCTGGTCGGTGAACCACGGGTCTTCCCCACCCTGCAGCACGAAAGTGCGAAATCCCAACCGGTAGCCCTCCGCCGCGCAGGCCAAGATGGTGTCTTCGTCCAGGCGGTAGCGTTCGCAGGTGTTGTTTTCCGCGCGGATGCCGCAGTAGCGGCAGTTGTTCTTGCAGTAGTTGGAAATCTCTATGAGCCCACGCGTGTACACTTTGCTGCCGAACACCCGCTGGCGTTGCGCAGCAGCCAGTTCCGCCGCCTGCTGCTGCAAATCTGGCGTGCGCCCGCGCAACAGAGCATCGTATTCGCCCTGCTCCAAGCTATGCGTGCGCGCCAGCTTGTCCAACAAGTGCTGCATGGTCTCACCCCCCCCCTAAGCCTTTAGCAGACAAGCGCAGCTTGCCGTTACCCTTCGGCCACGCAGAAGGCGCAGGCGAAGTCGCCTTCGGTGGTCTGGAAGATGCGCAGGGTTTCCACGGCGGCTTGAGCCATAAGGCACCAGCAGTCACGCCTTCCAGCATGCGCGTCAGTTCGCTTACCTGCACCATGTCCACACCGATGCCGCGTATCATGGTTGCCTTGCGCGCCTACTTCTTCGCGTGTTTGGCCATAAGGCGGTCTATCAGCACCAGCACATACCCCAAGGCCGCAAACACAGCCAGCAGGACCACAACATACAGCGCCACGCCGCCGATGCCTAGCGCGTCCAAATCTATGAAGAAGTACGGGTAGCGCGAAACCTGGCCCACCACAGCGGTGCCGGCGGCGCTGGCGGCCGCCCAGTCCATGCCCAGCCCCAGGCCCGTCAGCTGCACAACGGCTATCACGCCCGCGAAATACAGCAGCGGGATGCCCAGCCAGCCGATGGGACCCTTCCAGGTCATGGTGCCCTTTTCATCGAACAACAGCCAATCCAGCAAGAACATGATGGGGATCATGTAGTGCAGCACCACCAATTCGCCATGCAAGAACCCGCCCTCAAACAGCTTGTCGAACAGCATGAAATGCCCCACCAAGCCCGTGACCATGATGGACAAGGTTATAGCGTGCTTCAGCCCCGGCAGCAGCGGACGCGCCAAAGTTACGCTGGCAGCTTCGCCTTGCTTGCCGCACGCAGCCACGGCAATAAGGTCCGCCACCAGGTAAAACACCAACAGCAGGCCAGAAAGGTTGGTGAAGTAATGGAAAAACACCACGTTGAAACCAACATCCGCAGGAAACACCTGCGTGAACAGGGTGTACCCGCCCACCACGATCATGATGAGCTTCCAGATCAACGAGCACATGTTGCTGTGTATGCGCATGGGAATTTCGCTTTCTAGGAGACTTGGGGCGGGATAGCCCATCCAGTCTAGCAAAAGCCCACGCCCTTGCACAGTATTTGGCCCGCAATCAGCCAACTCACGCAAAACCGTTGCTGTGTGTCCCAATCGCGCGTGCGTCCCGCGCTTCCAAGTGCAAGCGCCGAAGGCATTCGCCCAGTCATTGCAGCCGGAGCCGACAAAGCGGAAAAATCTGTTTCGGAGGTTTAACCGCTTGCGTTGGTAGAGCGCATGAGGCGTGATGGGCGCACTACAGCAGGGTTCTTAGGGCAAAGAAAGAAGGGCGGGTTGCTTGGGGCATGGACCCTGGCCTTTCGGCGACGCGGGCAGGTACGGGGTTGCGCGCTCGGGGCCGACGAAGGGCGCGGAAACCGAGCGTTTCGGCCGCCTTGCGTACAGCCTGCTTCGTTCGGGGCCGACGAAGGCCCGCAGGGGCGGGCAAAACAGACCTAATCCCGAAGCCCTCATGGGCGCCGCAATTCGCCACCCGAAGAAAACCGCAGTTCAGGAAGGTGTAGCCTTCCGGACGCTGGCTGGTTACCCGCATTCCCCGCGCCGCCGCGAGCCCTTCGTCGGCCCCGAACGCACTTCTTAGTGCAAGAAGACCCCGAAAACGCGGGAATCGGCCCCTTTCGTCGGCCCCGGGCGAAAGGGGCGATACGGGGCCCGCCAGGAAGCGCCGGCACCCCCGGCCCCGCAACCTCGAACCCGCCCGCGTCGCCGAAAGGCGAGGGTCCCGGCCCCAAGCAACCTGCCCTTCTTTCCTTGCCCTAAACCCCCAGCGCAGCGCCCCGGGGCGCGCCCCGGGCGCACGCCCAATGCGAGCGGTCCACACTCCGGAGTAGACCTCTCCACTACGGCGCTTTCCGGCCTTCGATTTAGGTGACACAACCGCCCGGTTTTACCTTCCGCTAAAGGGCGGAACAGGGCCGCATTTTCATACCGTTTGGGGGCGGGACATGGTAAAATATAAGCATCAATCATTCCAATGAAAGCTTACAAGTCCCAGGGAGTGGTATGGCAAAAACAGCTGCCAACTATGGCAATGACAGTATCCAACTGCTAAAAGACGAAGAACGCGTACGCAAAAAGCCAGCGGTTATTTTCGGGTCGGATGGCCTGGAAGGTTGCCAGCATTCAGTGTTCGAAATCCTGTCCAATTCGGTGGACGAAGCACGCGAAGGGCACGGCAGCGTCATCACGCTGACGGTCTTCGAAGACGGCTCCATTTGCGTGGAAGACCACGGGCGCGGCTGCCCGCTTGACTGGAACCCTGCGGAAAAACGCTGGAACTGGGAACTGGTCTTCTGCGAACTGTATGCGGGCGGCAAGTACGAAAACAACGCCGGCGGCCAATACGACTATTCGTTGGGCACCAACGGCTTGGGGTCGTGCGCCACGCAGTACGCTTCCGAATACATGGACGTGGTGGTGCACCGCGAAAACAAGCGCTTTGAACTGCACTTCAAGAAGGGCAAGGTGGTCGGCGCCAAGAAAAACGCCCTGAAGGTGGAAGACTGCCCGCAAACCGCCACCGGCACCACCATCACGTGGCGGCCCGATTCCGAAGTGTTCACCGAAGTGGACATCCCGGAAGAGTGGTTCCAAGAAACCATGCGCCGCCAGGCCGTGGTGAACGCCAACGTGCATTTCGTGCTGCGCTTCCAACGCGGCCTGGAATTCGAAGAAACGCAGTATTGCTATGCCCATGGCATTTCGGATTACGTGTTGGAGCTGGCGAACCAAGAATATCTGACGGAACCCCACGGCATTTCGGCCGAACGCAAGGGCCGCGACCGCGAAGACTTGCCGGATTACCGCGTGAAGATTAACGCCTGCTTCTGCTTTTCCCGCACGAAAAGCGTGCAGGAGTACTATCACAATTCCAGTTGGCTGGAAAACGGCGGGTCGCCGGAAAAGGCCGCGCGCAGCGCGTTTACCGGCGCGTTGGATGCCCACATCAAGAAGCTGGGCAAATACAACAAAAACGAACAGGCCGTGAAGTGGCAGGACGTGCAAGACAGCCTGGTGCTGGTGACCAACTGCTTCTCCACGCAGACGTCGTATGAAAACCAAACGAAAAAGGCCATCAACAACAAGTTCATCCAGCAAGCCATGACCGACTTCATCAAAACGTCCGTAGCCACGTATTTGGTGGAAAACCCCAAGGACGCCGAAAAGATTGTGGATCAGGTGCTGGTGAACAAGCGCTCACGCGAAAGTGCCGAACGCACGCGCCAGTCCATCAAAAGCAACCTGCAGGTGAAGGCAGACATGGCCAACCGCGTGCAGAAATTCATGGATTGCCGCAGCAAAGACGCCGGCCGGCGCGAAGTCTACATTGTGGAAGGCGATTCGGCCGCCGGCGCCTGCCGCCAATCACGGGACGCGGAATTCCAGGGCATCATGCCCGTGCGCGGCAAAATCTTAAACTGCTTGAAGGCCGACTACCCTGCCATCTTCAAGTCCGAAATTATTACGGATTTGCTGCGCGTGTTGGGCTGCGGCGTGGAAGTGAAGGACAAGCGCCTGAAGGATTTGGGTGCCTTCAACCTGAAAACCCTGCGCTGGAACAAGGTGATCATCTGCACCGACGCCGACGTGGACGGCTTCCAAATCCGCACGCTCATCTTAACCATGCTCTACCGCTTGGTGCCCACGCTGATTCGCGAAGGGTATGTGTACATCGCGGAATCGCCGCTGTATGAAATGGAATGCAAGGGCAAAACGTACTTCGCGTATTCCGACGGCGAAAAGGCCCAGGTGTTAGCCAAGCTGGAAGGCCAAAAGGTGACCATCAACCGGTCGAAGGGCCTAGGCGAAAACAACCCGGACATGATGTGGATGACCACCATGAACCCCGAAACGCGGCGCCTTATTCGCGTGCTGCCTGAAGACGCCGTGCGCATGGCCGAAGTGTTCGACCTGCTGTTGGGCAACAACTTGGAAGGGCGCAAGCAGCACATTGCGCAGCACGGCCGCGAATACCTTGACCAGCTGGATTTGTCGTAGGAAGGGGGAAGCATGGCACGCAAGAAGAAACCCGAAACCAAGCACTACGACAACCCTAACGTGGTAGGCCTGCATTCGGCCGTGTTAGACCAGCCCATCACCGAAACGCTGGAAACCAATTACATGCCCTACGCCATGAGCGTCATCGTGTCCCGCGCCATCCCGGAAATCGACGGCTTCAAGCCTTCGCACCGCAAGCTGCTGTACACCATGTACAAGATGGGCCTGCTGAAGGGCGCGCGGCAGAAAAGCGCGAACATCGTGGGCCAAACCATGAAGCTGAACCCCCACGGGGACGCCGCCATTTACGAAACCATGGTGCGCCTGACCACGGGAAACGAAGCCTTGGTGGCGCCGTTTGTGGAATCGAAGGGCAACTTCGGCAAATGCTATTCCAACGACATGAGCTATGCCGCTTCGCGCTACACCGAAGCGAAGTTGGCGCCCATCTGCGCGGAAATCTTCCGTGACATCGATAAAGACCCCGTGGATTTCGTGGACAGCTACGACGGCACCACCACCGAGCCGCGTCTGTTGCCCACCACCTTCCCCAACGTGCTGGTGTCGCAAAATTCCGGCATTGCCGTGGGCATGGCTTCCGAAATTTGCGGCTTCAACTTGAACGAGGTGTGCGAAGCCGCCATCGGCTACATCAAAGACCCCGCGTTTGACCTGTTCAGCGCCATGCCGGCGCCCGATTTTTCCACTGGCGGCGAAATCATTTACGACCGCGCCCAGATGGAGCAAATCTATGCCACGGGCCGCGGCGGCTTCAGCGTGCGTTCCCGCTGGCGCTGGCAGCCTAAGGAACGCATCATAGAAGTATACGAAATCCCCCACACCACCAGCACCGACAAGATTATTGAACGCGTGGTGGCGCTTTCCAAGGCCGGCAAGCTGAAGGAAGTCAGCGACATCCGCGACGAAACCGACCTGGGCGGTTTGCGCATAGCCATAGACCTAAAGCGCGGCGTAGACCCCGAAGCGCTGATGGGCAAGCTGTTCAAGAGCACTCCGCTGCAGGACACCTACAACTGCAACTTCAACATACTGGTTGACGGCTACCCCAAGGTAATGGGCGTGCGCGAAATCTTGGACAAGTGGATTGCGTGGCGCCTGGATTCCGTGCGCCGCACCACCGCTTACGAACGCGACAAGAAGGCCGAAAAGCTGCACCTGCTGCAGGGCTTGGAAGCCATTCTGCTAGACATTGACGAAGCCATCCGCATCATTCGCCACACGAAGCTGGAAGCCGACGTGGTGCCTAACCTGATGGCCGGCTTCGGCATTGACCAGGTGCAAGCGGAATTCGTGGCGGACATCAGGCTGCGCAACATCAACGAAGAGTACATTCTGAACCGCACGAAAGAAATTGCCGAACTGAGCGAAGCCATAGCCAAGCTGGAAAAGATTCTGGGCAGCGAACGCCTGCAGCGCAAGGTGGTGTGCGACGCCTTGGCCACCGTGAACAAAAACCACGTGGTGCCGCGGCGCACCGGCTTGGTGGCCGCCGAAGACGTGCCCGAAGTAGACGACACGCCGCAGGTGGAAGACTACCCTGTGACCGTAGTGGTTTCCGAAGACGGCTACCTGAAGAAGATTCCCGAAAAGTCTATGCGCAACGCCGGGGAACAGAAGTTCAAGGAAGGCGACGCGTTGCTGACGCAATTTGAAAGCTCGAACGCGCGTGAACTGTTGGTGTTCGCCAGCCAAAAGCAGGTGTACAAGTGCCGTCTGGCGGACTTCGCCGACAGCAAGGCATCCGCCATGGGCGACTTCTTGCCGTCCAAGCTGGAAATGGACGCCGGCGAGCAGATGGCCTTTGTGGTAGACCCCGGCGACTTCACGGGCTGCGTGCTGCTGTTCTTCGAAGATGGGCGCGTGTGCCGCATTGCCACTTCGGCCTACCAAACGAAGCAAAACCGCAAGAAGCTGAAGAATGCCGTGTACGACGGCGCGCGCTTGGTGTTCGCCATGCCCTTCAAGGAAGACCTTGACGTGGCCTTTTCCACCAGCGACGGCAACCTGGTGGTGTTCAACACGTCCATCCTGCTGACCAAGACCACCAATTCCACCCAAGGCGTGCGCGGCATGACCCCCAAGAAGGGCCGCACCCTAACCGGCGCCGGCCCCGCGGCAACCTTCCTAGAGCAAGGCACCAACCCCGAAAAGTTCCGCACCCACACCCTGCCCAGCGCCGGCACCGCCCTTTCCCTGTGGGATTAAAACGCGGCAAGTGACCGCATGAGCCCGCCCGGTCACTTGTCGCATTAGGGTACAAATTGGTTTAATTTCCTTGTTTTTGCACCCTATGGAAGTCAGTTGCTAGGGTTCTGTCAGGTTTCCGTTTGCCCGGTGGCTTCGGCTTCTAGCAGTTTGAGTATAATTTCCCTTGCAACACCACCCGCGCGTGCGCGGGGGAACAGCTTCGCGAAAGGAAGGAGATGCGACTTTGATCGAAGTCATCGATTTGCACAAATCCTACGGCGACAAAGTAATCTTGGACGGCATATCGTTTAAGGCCGAACCCGGTTACATCACCGGTTTTGTGGGCGCTAACGGCGCCGGCAAAAGCACCACCATGAAGATCATCTGCGGGCTGGAAGAAGGCAACGCCGGGCAAACCTTAGTTGACGGCGCACCCTTCAGGCAATCCGCCAACCCCAAGCGGTGCATGGGCACGTTCATGGGGAGTGACTTTTTGCCCCACAAAACGAAGGCGAAGGATTACCTGGGCTTTGTTGCCAAGGTGGCCCGCGAACCCAAAGCGGACATCAACGACATACTGGGTCAAGTGGGCCTTTCCGGCAAGGGTGACATGAAGATTGGCGCCTTTTCGCTGGGCATGAAGCAGCGCTTAGGCATTGCCGGCGCGCTTTTGGGCAACCCCGAAAACCTGATGTTCGACGAGCCCATCAACGGCTTAGACGTGAACGGCATCATCTGGATTCGCGAACTGATGCGCGAGCAGGCCAACCAGGGCAAGACGGTGCTGCTTTCTTCGCACATCATGAGCGAGCTTGACGTGGTGGCCGACAACGTGGTCATGCTGAAGGACGGGCGCATTTCGTGCAGCGGCAGCGTGAAAAGCTTGGAGCAGTCCGCCCAGATGGAAGTGCTGGTGGACGGCCCTGACCGCGCCGCCATTCGCGCCGCGCTGGAAGCCGCGGGCCTTACCGTGCTAGAAGGCGATATGCACCTGCGCGTGCAAGGCGCCGAACCCACCGAAGTGGGCCGCTTGGTGTATGCATCCGGTGCCAGCTTAAGCCATCTGGAGCGCTTCCGCGGCAGCCTAGAGAACCTGTTCCTTTCTTCGAAGGGAGGCAACTAATGGAAAAGCAAACCTTCGGAAACGTATTCTTCGCCGAATTCAGCCGCATCATCCGCAAGCCTAGCATGCTCATTGCCTATGCCCTGTTCGCCTTTGCGGCCATCGTAGGCGCCGACCTGGTGCATTCCCTGATGGTTTCAGCCGTAGACATGGCGCAAGACCAAATGGACCCCGCGACTGCAGCCGAATCGATGGCGCTGCTGACGCCGAACCCCAACGTCTTGTACACCACGCTTGAAGGCTGCGCCGGCATTATGGTGTGGGTGGCAGCCCTGTATTGCATAGCGCGCGTGTGCATCGAACACAACGACACGCTGGTGCGCGCCGAACTGATTGTAGTGCCTAACCGCACCCGTCTGTTCTTCGCCCGCCTGCTGGCGTGGGTGTGTGCTTCGGGCCTGCTGTTGTTAGCTGCGCAGCTGTTGTGCCTGGGATACACCTTGGCGGTGCACGGCTCCTACATAACCGACTTCGGGCTGAATGGGGCCTACCTTGCCGGATCGCTGCTGCTGCCGTGGGTGTGCGGCCTGTGCGTAGTGGCGCTGTGCTTCGGGCTGGCCACGCTTGTTCGCAGCGCTGCCCTAAGCATGATTGCGTACTTCTGCTTGGCAAGCGTGCTTTCCACCGTGCTGAGCGGCGTTGCCGGCATGCTGCCGCAGCCGCTGTGCACCGTGGTGCAGGTGTTCAGCGATTCCATGCTGGGCAATTCACTGGGCATCACCATGGGCGTAACGGCGCAGCTGGAAGGCCCCTATTACCTGATGGCCTGGGGCGGCATGATCGTGTGGACCGTGGGCCTGATAGTGCTGGCGTTCGTGCGCTTCAAGAAATCGTATTCGAACTAGGCGGGCCCGCTATAACGCCAAGGCCGGTCGCCGTGGGGCGGCCGGCCTTTTTGCATGCCTGACGTGTGCGCGCTTAATGGGAAAACACTACAGCAATCACGACGACCAGCACCAACACCACCAACGCGCACAGCAGGCAGCCTGGGCTGCAGCCGCCGCCGGGACCGCCGGGGCCGCCGCCCGGTTCGCCTTCCCAGTTGCCGTTGCGGTCGGCGTCTTCAATAAGCCCTAGGGCGCCCAAGGCCTCCCCAGCGCTTGTATGCCCGTCGTTGTTGAAATCCGGAAAACCCACGCGTTTCCTTTCTTGCTGCTTTGCTGCACCTATAGTACTCCCCCACCTTGCTGTGCGGTAGCGACGTTAGGAAAACCGCACCTGCAGGTTTGCGCCTAGCGCCTCGGCCAGGCATTCCAGGGTTTCCAGCGTAGGGTTGCACAGGCCGCGTTCCAGCTTGCTTAGCATGCACTGCTGGATACCTGCCCGCCAGGCAAGTTCCTTCTGCGTCAGGCCGCGCTGCTTGCGGGCAGCAGCAATTTGTTCGCCCACGCTTTGGCGCAAGCTGACCACCGCGTATTCGTAGCGCTGCTCCCCCGCTGGTGCGTCTTCACGCGTGGTGCCTGCCGCTTCCAAGGTTATTTCACGCAGGAAGAAATCGTCCTGGGAGCAAACGCCTTTGGACGCTATCACCAAGGCGTAGGGGTCGTAGTCATCCAGTTGCAGGGCTTCCAGGATGCCTTGAATGTTGTGCCTGCTAGGCGGCGGAATGCGCTCTTGGATCCACCGCAGCGTCCAAGCAGCATCTATGTGGCGTTCTCCCAGTTCCAGGTAGCGATTGAACATGGCCGGCACGCGCCCTATGGCGGCTTCCGGCAGCAAATCTATTTCAGCCGTGCGCGCCTGTTCGTTGTAATGCAGCACCGCCACGGCCGCCTTCTTGCGCCCCCGCGCGTTCGCAATCTCAAACACCCGCATACACGCACCATCGCTTCCACAGAATGTCCCACATCTTTTCCAGGTGATAGTCTGGCAAGACGCCGTCAAGCCCCGCGAACAGGCGCGGCCGGTGCTCTGGACGCAACGAATTCACCACGCCCGGAGAAACATGCACCAGGTTGTCCACCAGCCGCTTGCTGCCAATGAAGTTCGTGCCCACCGCGTCAACCAGCGGGTCGAAGGCGCGAATGGCCTCTTCCACGTCGTAACAGGAAAACACGAAGGAATTACCGCAATCGAACACGGGGGCCAATCGTTTGCGGCCATCTTTCAGGTGCAGCACCTCCACGTTGGCACCGTGGCGGTCTTGGTTGATGATCAGGTAATCCACCAGCAGCATTTGGCGCACGGGCGCCGACCACCCCATGCGGTCACACAGCGCAAGCGGACTTTCGCCCCGCAGTGCAAACTGGTCGTAGAACTGGGAAAATGCCTGCTTCGTTTCTGCGCTGTGCCGATAAGACGGACTGGCATTCACCCAGGTTTCGTATTCGATGCCTTCTACGCGCACCCGCGCATGCACCAGCGAATAGCGCGCATGGGGCACGCCCAGAATGTCCATCAGGCGCGCAGCCACCAGCTCATTCACACATTCGTGGCCGAAAAAACCATTGACGCGGTCAAAGGTGGAAGCTTTGTAATACACCGTGGCTGTGCCGCTTCCCTGCGTAGCCTTCAGGAAGCTGCCGCTGGTGCCGGGCGTGGCGTAGCATTCACGCCATTGCAAGGCGGTTAGATCCTGGGTGGTCTTCACACGGTCCGGATAACGCAAGCACTCTCCTTCACTTGAATGATGGTTGCTTCATTATGGTATGTATTATATTACATACCATAATGAAGCAACAAACAAAGGCATGCAACAGAAAACGGAAGTCGCACTTATTCCACGTACATGCGGGTTATCACTATGGGGGCGCGGGGATGCTCGGCGCGGTCGGTGCCCATGCGGGACAGACGGTCAATCACTTCCATGCCTTCTACCACCTGGCCAAACGCGGCGTAGTGACCGTCAAGCGAAGGAGCGTTGCCCAATATGATGAAGAACTGGCAGGAAGCCGTGTCGCAGCCTTCTTGGCGCGCCATGGAAAGGACGCCACGGGTGTGCATGATAGGGTTATCCACGCCGTTTTCGGCGAATTCACCCTTCAGGTAGTAGTCCGTTTCGCCGTCGCCCGTGCCTAAGGGGCAACCGCCCTGCAAAATGAACCCCGGCACCAAGCGGTGAAACTTCAGACCGTTGTAGAAGCCTTCCTGCACCAGCTGCAGGAAATACGCCACTGTGATGGGCGCGGCAGCCGGCTCAAGCTGGATGCGAATGCGTGCGTTGAAGTTGTACAGGCGCATGACCACCACCGGGTGTTCGCCCTTGCAAAACGGGTCGCAGGGCGGCGTGGTCAGAAGTTCCATGGTGTTATGCCTTTCGTGCGGTAGTGCGTGACTGCGCCATTATAGCGCGCCCACCGCTACAGCCACACCAGGTCTAGCGTTTCCGGGTCTCCTAGCACTTCTGGGGAAAAGGCACTGGTGGGGGCATTGCGCGCCCAAAAGTTCGCTGTTTCCACGCGCTTAGCAAGCCCCTGGCAGATTACGGTGGCAGTGTCAGCCAGCAGCAGCTCCGTCAAAAACTCCCGCACTTCGTCCACAAACCCCTCCAACGCTCGCGCGTCATACCAGCTGGCATCGATAACCAAATCCAGCTGCCTGTTGGGCTTTTCATAAAACGGCTTCGTTGTGAAGGCGTAATCCCCCGCCACCATGTCTGCCACGCTCAAGTGTGACCACAGGCTGGTACCCGTGTCGAAGATGGGCGCAGCACGCAATTCCAAAGTTTCCACGTTGCGAACAATGCCGAAGTTGCCCCAGTGACGGTCGGTGTTAGCAAGAATGCTGTCACACACCAGCATGCGGTCTAACTGGCGCTGGGCATCAAACACGTTCAAGTCCTGGCATAGTTCGCAGTAGTGCCGGTAAGCGCTGTGATTGTTGGCGCGCTTCTTCAGACGCTTCACGTACCAAGCGGGAATGAATTCCTCGTCGTCACGCAGGAACGTTTCACACACGCTTACGGTGCGGCCGTTCCAACGCGCCAAGCGATAGTCCACGTAGCGCGAAGCAGGCAGAAGCCGCCGATACAGCATGGTTGCCACCACTTCGCCCACGGCTTCGCGCCCGCTTTCGCCGCAGCCTTTCACCAACAGGCGCCGACCGCCGGCGTCCAAAATCCAGCGTTTTTCCAGCATGCCGTCGGTGGTGTTGTCCGGGCTGTTCAGGCCGATGGCGGAAAGCCAGGGATTTTCGCGGCCCAACGGGTCATCCTTCACTTCGCCCAGCTCAAACTGCTGGCGAAAGAACGTGATGTCCTCCCAGCTGACAGGCGCTTCTTCCGGACACAGCCAATATTGATCGCTCAAGGAAAGCCCCAGGCTTTTCAGCGGCGCTTCGAAGGTGCTTTCCAGCCCTAACGTATGCAGCTTGTGCCGCATTTTAGAACGGCTCATGGGCACCGCGCGCAAACCCCACCAGTCGTTGAATTTCTTGCACAGCCCGCTTTTCTCATAAGAATGCAACGCCAAAGGCGCCCGCGCTTCGTCCTTCAATTCGAACTGCGTGAACTGCTTCAGCAGCGGGTCGTACACGCAGCGCCCCACCACGTGCCCGCGGGACATGAACGCAAATTCCTGCGGCTTGAAGTGGTCTTTCACCTGCCGTTCCCGCTTGGTGGGCCGCCCCGGCACCGCATGACGCAAGTACGCCTGCAACGATGCTTCGTCCACGTACCAGTATTTCCCTTGCCGTTCGGCGCTGATGCGCTTTTCCTGGATAAGCTTGCGAATGCGCGCGCCCGAAATGCCATACAACGCCGATGCCTCACTGACACTCATCATAGCGGCATCATCCCTTTCGCAATAGTTTTATTGTCATAGTATGGACAATAAACCGTAACTTGCAATAGTTTTGCGAAAGGGATTTTCAGGCGCGCCAGCCCTAAGCTACTAATCCTTGTCGAACTGGGCAGAAACCTTTTCCATCAAGGCGGGAATGTCCAGCCCCTGGGGGCATTCCGCCACGCAGGACCCGCAGGCAATGCAGTCCTTCGCGGCACCGTGCGTTTGCGTGTACACCATGTAGTACCAGCCGCTGTTCCAATTGTGATACATTTCATGCGTGTTCATGACGCTGAACAAATCCGGGATGGCAATGTTTTGCGGGCAACTGCCCACGCAGTAGCGGCACGCCGTGCAGCGGATCAAATCCATGTTGTCAAACACCGCGCGCACGCCGTCAATGGCATCCTTTTCCTGGGTCGTTAACGGCTGCGGGTTGGCCAGCGTGGCGCAGTTTTGCTGCATCTGCTGCAGCGTGCTCACGCCCGAAAGCACCATGGCCACGTTGGGCAGTTCCGCGCACCAACGAAGCGCCAGTTCGGCCGGCGTCACCCCGCCTGGCAGCGCTTCCACGACCGCCTTCGCTTCCTGGGGCAAATCCACCAAGCTACCGCCGCGCAGCGGCTCCATCACCACCACGGGAACGCCGCGGCGCTCACACGCTTCGTAGCACTTGCGGCCTTCCACGCTGTTGTCTTCGTAGTCCATGTAGTTCAACTGCAGCTGCACCACTTCAATAGCGGGCTGCTCGTCCAAGATAAGCTCCAGGTCGGCCGCCTTGCCGTGGAAGGAAATGCCGAAGTGGCGCGCCTTGCCTTCGGCCACAAACTCCAAGGCAATGCGATAGGCGCCGTTTTCCTTGTAGCGCTTGTAGAATTCGCCATTCTGGGCGTGCATCAGCAGGGCGTCGAAGTAGTCCACGCCGCACGCCTGCAGCTCCTCTTCCAGCAGCGGGCGAATGTCGGCCTCGGTTTCCCAGTGATTGCCCGTCAGCTTGTCCACCAGCAGGAAGCTTTCACGCGGGTAGCGCTCCACCAAGCATTCGCGCAGCGCCGTTTCGCTTTTGCCGGCAGTGTAGCCATGCGCGGTGTCGAAGTAGTTGTAACCGGCGTCCATGAAGGCGTCCACCATGTCTTTTACCTGGTCAATGTCCACTTCGCCGTCAAAGCCTATTTCACCGCTTGCCATGGGCAGCCTCATGCAGCCAAACCCGAAACGGCCCTTCGCTCCAAACAATCCTTCTTGCATTTCTTCCCCTTTGCGTTAGTTGGTCGGTTAGCCGGTTGTTAGTTTGTTAAATTCAGCGACTTCAGCCAAGCCGTCACGTCTTCGCCGGCGTCGTGCGCTTGGGTTCCTGCCACGGTGAAGCCGTTGCTGTTCACGTGTGCCGCCGGACACAGGCTGGTGAAATTGCCCACCGTAGAGCCCAGGCCACTTCCGCCGTGGGTGGTGAACACGTAAATGTTTTTGCCCGCCGTGGTAATGCCTTCCAAGAAGGTGCGCACAATCATGGGCTCATCGCCCCACCAAATAGGGCAACCCACAATAATGTTTTCATAGCCCGACGTGTCCGGCAGCGGGTTGGCGATGGCCGGGCGGGCATTTTGCGCCAGCTCTTCGGCGGCAATGTCGCAGGTGGGCGTGTATTCTTCCGGATAGGGAACCTGGGGCACAATTTCGTACTGGTCGCAGCCCAAGGCCACGCCTATGAAGCCTGCCACTTCGGTGGTGTGGCCTACAGCCAGGTATTCATTGCCGGCGGGGTTGTAGTTTTCGCCCGCGCGGGAAAACCATGCCAGCAGCGTTTTGCTTTTCGGCTGCGACGGGACCGCGGCGTTCGTGGCGTTCTCCGGAGCTGCGGCGTTCGCGTTCGCGGCGGGCTGGTTGCCGCCAGCAGTGCCGCTGCGGGCGTCCGAGCAGCCCACCAGGGACGCAGCGCACGCGGCACCAACCAAGGCCACAAACGAACGACGAGAAAATGCTTGCATGATTACTCCTGTTCCTGGGGCTTTAAGGACCCATAGTAGTAGCTGGCAGTAGCGCCGCCGTCAATTAGGAAGTCGCTGCCGGTGATGAAGGCGCCTTGTGGACCCATCACCAATTCCGCCAGCGCGCCCACTTCATCGGCCGTGCCCGGGCGCCCTGCCGGACATTTCGCGAACATGTTCTTATAGAAATCACCCCGCGGGCCGTTGAATTCGTCGATGGCCAAGGGCGTCACGATGATGCCCGGGCTGATGGAGTTGATGCGCGCCCCGCGAACGCCCCACCGCACGCTTTCCATCATCACGCGCTTTTCGTTGCAGCGCTTAGCAAGCTGGTAGGCATGCAGGGTGTCCCGCACGTTTTCCGGCTGCAAAAGCGGCAGGTCTAGCAGTTCGTCACAGGGCGTGCAGGCCAACTGCTCGTCTTCGGCGGGCGTAAGCTGCGGCATGCGCTTGCCGCTTTGGCTGGAAATGGTCACGCCCGCACCGCCGGGGGCAATCACGCGACCCACTTCTTCCAGCAGCACGGCGGTGCCATACAGGTCCACCTTCAGAATGGTTTCCACCGGCGCCTGGCTGGGGCTTACGCCGGCAGCGTTTATCAGATATTTCAGTTCGCCCAGTTCCTGGCAGCGGGCAATCAGGGCCTGGATGCTTTCACGGCTGGAAAGATCGGCCTCAAACGGTTCCGCGTCGAAGCCGGCGTTGTTCATGATCTTGGCTATGGCCTGCGCGTTTTCCAGGCGAATGTCGCCAACCACCATCTTTTTGCCATACCCGATGCGCCGCGCAATGGCCATGCCAATCTGGCCGGCGCCCATCCACAGTATTACTTCCTTGCTCATGGTGTTTTCCTTTCGCGTTCGCTAAACCAGTTTCTGGGCCCAAGCGGCCACTTCACATTCGCACTTTGCCGCACGATTGCCGGTGATGGGCAAGCCGGGCAGCAACGTTGCGCCCGCAGCTTCGCACAGGCGCGCCAGGTCTTGCTCGGACGTGCCCATGCCGCTACCTTCGTTGGTACAGAAGGGGCACACGCGCTTGCCCGTCAGGTCCATGGCTTCAAGCGCTGTGAACAGGCACATGGGAAGCGTGCCCCACCAATTGGGAAAGCCCACGAAAATGGTGTCGTAGCCTGCGGTTTCAGGGACGGCCTTCACGGCAGGGCGCGCATTGGCGTCTCTTTCGGCCTTGGCTTCGTCGGTACACTGGTAGTAGTCGGCCGGGTAATCCTTCACGGTTTCGATTTCGAACAGTTCGCCGCCCACGGCTGCCTGGACGAATTCCGCCACCACTTCGGTGTTGCCCCTCGGCAGGTCCTTCACCGCGCCGCCCCAGTAGTTTTGCCCTTTGCGGCTGTAATACACAATCAGGTTTGCCACGCGTACTCCTTTCGTGCGTTGCGCCTTCTTCATGCTTCTATACTGTTATTTTGAGTTAGTAAAAATGATTAAACAATTCAAATTCCTTACGTTTATATTAGTTATACTTATTTAAAGAACTCACCAACAGGCGAAAGGACCCGCATGGACAGCAAGCAACTGCAATACTTCTGCGACGTGGTGCGCCTGGGCAGCTTCACGCAAGCTGCTGAAAAGGCCTTTCTTTCGCAGTCTGCCATTTCCCAGCAGGTGAAGGCGTTGGAAGCCCAGCTGGGCGTGCAGCTGCTAACCCGCAAAGGACGCCACTTCGAACCCACCCCCGCAGGCAGCCTGTTGGCGCGCAAGGGGCAAACCGTGCTGGCCGCCTTGGCCGATCTGGAAGCCGAAGTGATAGACGCCGCCAACGGCAAGCCCCGTACGCTGGTGGTGGGCTACCTGAACAGATACGTTGGCTGGGAAGTGGCCGGCGCTGTGGCCGCCTTTGCCCGACGCCACCCCGGCTGCGAAGTGATCACCGAAGCAGGAACCCACGACCAGCTGTATCACGGCATCTTGGAAGGGCGCATTCACCTGGCCTTCAACGATGTGCGCCGCGCGCTTTCGCCCGAATGGGAAAATCGCTACCTTATGACTGGCTATCGTTACGCCGAAGTGTCCGAAGCCAGCACTGTGGCCTGGAGCAGCGAAGTCACCTGCCAGCAGCTGGCAGGCGCGCCGTGCATATTGGTGTGCCAGCCCGACCAGCGCCCCGCAGAAATTGCCTGGTGGCGCGACGTGCTGAACTTCCCCGGGGAATTCTTGTTCGCCAACAGCGCCGACGAAGGCCGCATGATGGTGGCCAGCAATCGTGGCTGGATGCCCGTGGAAAGCCAGCACGAAGAAGCGCGCACCGGTTCGGTGATCAGGCGCATCCCCCTGGTAGACGATGAAGGGCACTCCGCCAGCAAGTACTACGCCTTTTGGCCCAAAGACCGTACGAACCCCCTGATAGAAGAGTTCGCCGGTATCCTGGAAGAAATGTTTGCAGAATAGCAGCAGGTGCGGCCAGGGCGCTTCGCGCTACCAGCTTTTCTTTACGGTCAGGATGTTGCTGCCGTCGCGGAATTCGTAGGACAGATCGTCCATCAGTTGCTTGCTCAAGAACACACCCAAACCGCCCACTTCGCGCTCTTCAGCAGAAAGCGCTATGTCAGGGTCTTCCCCCGTTAGCGGGTTGTAAGGAACGCCCTGGTCAGTGAAGGTGATTATCACTTGAAGGCTGCCCTGGTTTTCCCCGTCAAGCACTTCCGCCCTCACCGTGGCGGGCCCTTCTTCGGGGTGGTAGGCATACCGCGCTATGTTGCCGAACAGCTCGTCGATGGCCACATCTATGTGCGCAATGGTCTTCGCAGGGCATTGGTTGGCCTCTAGCTGCGCATTGACGAAATCGGTGACCGTTTCAATGTTTTCGACCGTGGCAAGAACAGAAAGCTCGCTGCCCATAACAGCTCCTCCAACGAAGTTTTGCTTACGGCTATGGTACCCTAGAGTGAATACTTTCGTATCAACGAAAAGGAAGCAGCCATGGCTTTAGACATCACGGTAACCGAAGACAAACCGCGTTTGACCCTTGCCCCCCAAGGCGAAATAGACACCGCCACCGCGCCGCAATTTGAAGCCGCCATAGGCACATTAGACGGCATCACCGAATTGCAGCTGGATTTTTCGGGCGTGGAATACGTTTCCAGCGCCGGCTTGCGCGTGCTTCTGAAAACGCAGAAGGCCATCAGCAAAAAAGGCACTATGACCTTGTACAACGTCAACGAAGCCGTCATGGAAGTCTTCGAAGTATCCGGCTTTTCCGGCATCCTGACCATCCGGTAACGCGCGCAACCCCTGCTAGCTAAGGTGCACGCACAGCATGGTCACGTCGTCGAACTGATCGGCACCACTCATGTAGGCCATCACATCGGCATGTACCGCTTCGCACACCGCCTGCGGATTCGCGCGGTCGGCACTGCTGTTCAGCGCCGCTAACATGCTGTCGTTTTCGTAGCGCTTGCCCTGCTTGTCGGCTGCTTCAGGCACGCCGTCGGTGTACAGATACAGCGTATCACCCGCCTGCAGCTGCAACGTGCACTCCCTATACGGAATGTCTTCCATGCCGCCTAGCACCAAGCTGGCCGGGGTCTTGCGCACTTCAAAGCTTCCGCCTGCGGGGCACACCGCCGGCGGCGTGTGGCCGGCATTCACATAGGTCACCTCACCCGTGCACACGTTGATAAGCCCCACCCACGCCGTCACGAACATGCTCATTTCGTTCCCGTCGCACAGCCGGTTGTTCACCGCGGTAATCGCATCGCCCAAGTTGCGACCGCCTTCCACATAGCTGCGCAGCAGGCTTTTGGCTTGCATCATAAACAAGGCAGCAGGCGTGCCTTTGCCAGACACATCGGCCATCACCACCGCCAACGTGTCGTCGTCCACCATGAAAAAGTCATAGAAGTCGCCGCCCACGTCGCGCGCCGGGTGCATGCTGGCAAACAGGCTGAAGCGCGGATCTTGCGGAAAGCGCTTGCTCAACGCCGAATCCTGAATGGTGGCTGCAAACTGCATGTCCGCTTCCGCCTGGTGCGATTCGCGGCCTCTGTCGGCAAAAATGCCGCAAAAAATAACGAGGAGCGAAATGGTGAGCGACGAGTACACAATCGAAAGCGTCTCTGCCGAATACGTGGCAATCGCCAAAAAGCTGGGCACGGCAAAGTAGGCTATCAGCGACACCTTGCGCTTTAGCGATGCGTTCGCTTTCACCGCCAGCACAACTATGGCCACAAAAATGATAAGCGCATACAACACAATCAAGAAATACAGCGGCCCATGCTCATACGTGCCATTCGCGTCTACCGTGAAAAACGCGCCTGTGGCCACGTTCGCCAGGATGAGGATAACCTCCACCAGCGCCAAAAGATCAAGCGCCATCGTGGGGACAAGCACGTCGGTCAGCTTCATCTCCAGCGATTCAACCGCGAAGTGCCAACATAAAAACGAAACTGAGATACCGCCCAAGAACAGCAAGGTGTTTGCGGCAATGTTCAAATCCCGAAACGTGGCGGATTCATCAAAAACCCAGGCGCCTAAGTCGAACAGCAGCACCGTGCAGGTGCATACCATCAGCGCCAAAAACCATTTGCCATTCGCCAGCAAATTGGCTTGGTCCATAAGCGCACCGGCAAACAGCGCCACGCAAATGAACATGCCAAACAAGTCCAAGCCCATAGTCAATAAGACATACGGATCGTCTGGGCTGTCCAAAAAAGCAAGGGTTAACACTGTACCCACAACCACGCACAAGACCATGACGGCCATTCCCACCACCATGGCAACCTTCGACGTCTTCCCAGAGCCAGGACCCACATTTAACAGGCGCATCCACACAGACACAGGCGAAGCGACGGTCGATGACGTTGTGCGGTTTTCAGACGGCACGGCATTCTCCTTCAAACCTTTTCTGCGCCAGCGCAACACGCTAACGCACCTGTCCATGATAACAAGAATACCCACCGTCACGCGCATGTCGCGCGCAAAAACGAAGCGGCTCCAAATACGAACGGCTGCTCATTTTGCGAACAAGGGCGCCCTGGCGTTCAAGCCCTGTATAATGTGCACGAAGACGGCGTGACCAAAGGGGTCAATATGTCAAACGTTATGCGCTATTACCAGCTTATCGGCGAAGTTCAGTCGCTCATTCGCAAGGCGGAATGCTTAGAAGACGCCTTGCAGGAATGCCTGCGCCTGATTGAAAGCAAGGCCCAGGCTGAAGCGATAGTGCTGTGGTATCACGACCAAGAAGGCGGGCGTTTGCACCCCCTGTTTTGGCTGGGGCCAGACGATCTGACCAGCTGCTCGCACACGGTCGACGAAGGCATTGTGGGCCGGGTGTTCACCACCCAAGAAGCCGTGCGCGCCTTTGACTTCCGCCCGGAAATGGACCCAACAGTACAGCGCGACTTCACCACCGTGCAGGTGAAATCGCTCATCTGCGTGCCGCTTTCTTCGCCCACCGACGACTTGGGCTGCATCCAGTTCATAAACCGAACCGACGGCGCCCCGTGGACCGAAGAAGACGCTGACGTCTTTGAAATCATGGCGCTTTCCGCCGGCATGGCCCTTTCCGAACGCGACGACTTGGTGCCCGTCCCCCAACCGGGAAACACCATTTTGGAAGCGCACGGCATCATCCGCGAATTCCAAAACGGCGACACCATCACCCGCGTGGTGAAAGGCGTAAACCTAAACGTATACGAAGGCGAGTTCTTAACGCTTTTGGGCGAAAGCGGCTGCGGGAAATCCACCCTGCTCAACATCATAGGCGGGCTTGACCAGGCCACCGAAGGGCAGTTCTTCTTCCGCGAAACCGACATGAGCCACGCTTCGCAGCACGAACTGACCAACTACCGACGCGAAAACACCGGGTTCATCTTCCAAAGCTACAACCTAATGCCCAACTTGACCACGCTGCAGAACCTGCGCCTGATAGCCGAACTGGTGGACGACCCCATGGACTGCATGGAGGCCTTGGCGTTGGTGGGACTGCAAGATAAGGCCCACAACTACCCCAGCCAACTTTCCGGCGGCCAACAGCAGCGCGTTTCTATTGCCCGTGCGCTGGTGAAGAAGCCGAAAATCCTGTTCGCCGACGAACCCACCGCGGCGCTGGACTACGCCACCAGCATAGAAGTGCTGCAGGTGCTTGAAAACGTCATAGCAAAGCAAGGCACCACCATGGTGATGGTCACGCACAACGAAGAGATAACCCGCATGGCCGACCGCGTGGTGCGCCTGCGCAACGGCTACACGCACGAAATAACGGTGAATCGCCGCCCGGCAAAGGCCACCGACTTGGTGTGGTAAGGAAGCGCCCGTGAAACCCACTCAGCTCATAGAGGTTTTTCGCAACATCCGCACCACCTTGGTGTCGTTTGTGGCCATTGTGCTGTTTGTAGCCTTAGGCATTGGCCTGTGGAATGGCATGGACTGGACACTGAAGGCGTCGAAGAACACCAGCGAAGATTTCTTCCAAGCGCAAAATCTGCACCACTTCGAAATTGTATATCCGTATGGCCTGACCAGCGAAGACATTCAGCAGATTTCCCGCGAGGACGGGGTAACCTATGTGGAAGGCACCTACCTGGACACCGCCAAAGCCTCCTTTGCCGGCGAAAAGCAAACTGCCATACTGCGTTCGCTGCCCCAGCGGCTTGACCAGCTGCAGGTGGTAGAAGGCACGCTTCCCACCAAGGCCAACGAACTGGCCATGAATGTTTCTTTCGCGCAGGCCCAAAACCTTGCAGTGGGCGACACCATCGTGTTTGAAGCCGACGCCACCAACCCGGACGACCCCGACGGCATGGATCGCCTGACCCAGCGCACGTTCACCATTACCGCGCTGGTCACCAGCCCGGCGTACCTGTGCAGCACCGTGCAATTGGTGCTGTGGCTGCCCGTGGAAAGCTTCGATGCTGCGGCCTTTCACAACGGCTTCACCAGCCTGCTGGTGTCCTGCGATGCGCTGAATAGCCTGCCCGCCTACGAAACTGGCTATGCGCAGGCTTCAGCCGACATCGAAGGGCGCCTGACCACCTTGGCCGAAACGCTGGGCACGAAGCGCTACGACGCCATCAAGACCGACGCCCAGGCCGAAATCGACCGCAAGAAGGCCGAACTGGAGGACGGCAAGGCCAAGATTGCCGCCAAGGAAGCCGAACTGGAGGACGGCAAGGCCCAAATGGCATCCGGCGAGGCGCAGCTGGCGGATGCCCGGATCCAAGCCGCCCAAGGCGAAGCGCAGCTGGCCGATGCCCGGATCCAAGCCGTCCAAGGCGAAGCGCGGCTGGATGCAGCCCGGCAAGAAGCTTCCGCCGGGCAAAGCCAGCTTGATCAAATATATGCCATGATTCCCGAAGCTGAGGCCTACTTGGCCCAATTGGAAGCTGACCTTGCCAACGCGCAGGCATCTGAGCAAGACCTGCAGGCCCAAATTGCCACCGCCGAAGCAACCATACAAACGCTGAAGGATTCCATAGCCAACGAAGAACAGCAGCAAGCCGCCCTGGAAGTGCTCATAGCCAATCTGGAGCAAGGCCTGCCAGACACAGCCGAGCAGCTGGAAGAAGCACAGGCGCAGCTAGCGGCCGTGCAGGCCCAGCTGCAGGAACACCTTGCCCAGCTAGGTGACGAAGAATCCATCTTGGACAACGCCCAACAGCTGTTAGCAGAAGTGGTGGCAAACCTGCCCGAAAAGGAAGAAGCGGTCGCCCAGGCGCGCCAGATCGAAGGGGAAGCCCGCGCCAAACTGGCTGAAGCCGAAGCCAAACTGGCCGACGCATGGGCACAAATTGCTGAAGGCGAAGCGCAGCTGGAAGACGGTTACGCCCAGATGGCTGTAGGCGAAGCTCAGCTAGCGGACGGATACTCCCAAATTTCCGCTGGCGAAACGCGCCTAACGGATGCCCGAACCCAAATTGCCGACGGCGAAGCCCAGTTGGCAGACGCCCGCGCCCAAGCTTCTGAAGGCGAAGTGCGGCTGATTGACGCCCAAGGCCAACTAGACAAGATGCAGCGGGTAAGCTCCAGTGTGCAAAACCGCGAATGGTTGACGGCCTACCAGTTCGTTCGCCAGCTGACCAACACGTTGGTACCTATGCGTTCCACCATGGCGTTGCTGTTTATCATCATCGGCTTGCTGGTGTGCTATTCGGTGGTATCACGTCTGGTGAACGAACAAGTCACCCAAATGGGAACCAAAAAGGCCTTAGGCTTCCATCGGCGCGAAATTGCCCAAACCTACCTGGCGTATTCCTTGATTGCCGTGCTGGTAGGCGCCTTGGTGGCCATACCCATAGCCATGGGCGTGGTTGAAATGATCATCATCCCCAAGTGTAACCGTTTCCTGCTGCCCGACCCCGCCCCTGTGTTCCAGCTGCCTGACTTCCTGCTTATTTCGGCCATAGAGCTGGTGCTTATCTTGGCGGCAGCGTGGGCAGCCTGCTTCGCTGTAACCCGCCGCAACGCCACCGACCTGCTGCGCGGCGAAGACGTTTCCAAGCGCAAGCAGCATTTCTACGAACGCACGGGCGCTTGGAAACGCATGGGGCTGCTCAGCCAAACCATCATCAACAACTGCATCAACGACAAGTGGCGCGTGATAGGCACCCTGATTGGCGTGATGGGCTGCGCGGCGCTGGTGGTTTCGGCGTTCACCATGTACGACAACATTTCCCTTCGCACCCCCGCCGAATACGAAAAAACCATTCACTACGATATGTCGGTAGGCATAACGGCGCAAACCGAAGAAGAAGCCGCCAAGCCGGCGGCGGCAGGCAGCGTGCAGTCCCAGCTTGACCAAGCCGGCTTGACCAACGCGCTGGTGCATAATGACGTTTACATGCTTTCGCACCCCAACGGAAACACCACTACGATAAACGTGATTGTCCCCGAAGACTACGACAGCATGAAAAGCCTGGTAAACCTGCGCAATCTCAGCGACGGCAACCAGGTTGAAACGCTTGAGGGTGCCTGGGTGAGTCAAGCCTTCGCGCAATTCTACAACCTGAAGGTGGGCGACGAAATCAAGCTGACTTCGCTTTCTGGGCAACCTAGCACCGTGCCCATCGCGGGCATCTTCCAGCTGGTGAGCGACACCAACCTGGTAGTGCTGACGCCCGAAGCCTACAAGGAACACATATCTTCGGGCCTGACCTATGAAACCGTGCTGGTCAGCACCAACGGGCTGGGCTTCCAAGCAGGCAGCGCCCAAGCCGCCACCGGATCCGACTATCTTAGCTGCACCAACGCCAAGCAGAACTTCGAAGACAACATCCAGATTATCAACACCCTGGCGCTGACTGTAGTGCTCATTTATGTGATGCTTTCCATCACCATGGCCATCTTTGTGCTGCTGAACTTGAACTTCATGTTCGTCAACGAAAAGAAGCGCGAACTGATTGTGCTGATGATCAACGGCTATTCCACGCGCGCCGCCAAGCGCTACATCTACCAAGACACCATTGTGCTGACCATCATCGGCTTGCTGTTGGGCTGCGTGCTGGGATCTGTTATGGGCGTGGCTTACATGCATTCGCTGTGCAACGCCACCTTGGCCATGCCGCAACACATAAGCCCGCTTTCGTGCGTGCTGGGAAGCGTGCTGTGCGCAGGGTTGGCGGCCGCCATGTCCATGATTGCCCTGGCCCGCATCCCCCGCTTCCACCTAACCGACATCAACCGGCTGTAGGGCCCGCCACGGCGCCCAAGTGACGGCGCGCAGCGCAGGGGCAGTTTAACCCCAAAAGAAGTACGTTATCACGGTGATGACCGCGGTAATGCCCACTATCACCAGGGCGTTTATGTTCGCCTGGCGCTCGGACAGCTTAGCTATGGCGCGTTCGCACGCGGGATAGACCACCCACACCACCACGGTGATGATGGCCCCCAAGAATATGTCGTTCACAATCCAGGCCTGGCCCAATATGTTGCCGGGATGATCGTGCACGTCCCACAGAGGATACACGCCGTCTACCGGCTGGTTTTGCAGGAAGCCCTGGGTTAGTTCCATGCCCATGCCAATGAACACGCTTATCACGTAAAACACCAGCAACGCCATCCACGGGCGCGGCAGGTACTTGCGCAGATGTTCCTTGTAGGGCACCAGCAGCACAGCGCACGCAGTTATGCCGAAGCCGTACACAAAGAAGGGCTTCAACGGGTTGGTAAGCACTTCGGCATCGGGCGGCACAGACCCGAAGAACGTGGCGCCAATCCAGCAGTACGGCCATTCGACCAGGTGACCAACCACGCTGAACACGCAAAAGTACACCACAATGTTGCGCCAAAACCCAAACGTGCCGGCGTCCTTAAACGTGGCGCGAAACCCCCGCCCAACGGTGTCGTGCCTATCTGCCATAAAACCTGCTTTCGCGTGATTTTCCCAACCGCACCATCTTATAGCATGCGCCGGCATGTTCGCACCTGATGACGGCTTTTCGCAGGTCGCGCAAAACCCTGCAGCGCCAATCCCTGTTGGCCAAGTGGGGTATTCCCCCAACGAAACCCGCATTACAAATTTTTCCATTGGCGGAATAGATATTGCCTTTTGATTGTATCAAACCAATAGTTGTCGTAGTCTATCACCATTCGCGACAGCACGAAGGGATACTGCCGCAAGGGCCCAAGAGGGGCCTTGTAAAGAAGGAAAGGAACCTGTTATGTCCAAATCTATCACCAGGCGCGGATTCGTCGGTGCCACCGCGGCTGCCGTTGCAGGCATTGCTGCTTTGTCCGGCTGCTCTAACAGCTCGTCTAGCTCTAGCAACACGCCAGCCAACAACACTAACACCAACGCCAACACCGCAGCCCCCACCATCGAACTCAACGACGAAGTTGAATCATTGGTCGTCGTGGTCAACCCGAAAGACACCAAGACTTCTTCCATTTCCTTGGCCAACGCGAAAGGCTATTACACCGAAGAAAAGCTGACGGTCACCCAGGAACCCTTCGGCGGCGGCTTCCCTGAAATCATGCCCGGCCTTTCCAAGGGCTCTATAGACGTGGTTCCTTATGGCTCTATCCCCACCTGCACCTATGTGGCCCAAGGCGACGACTTGGTCATCTTCGGCGGCACCGTTATGGACGGCTCTGAAGCCGTGGTGCGCGCGGAAGACAAGGACCGCTTCAAGAAGGCCGACGACTTCAAGGGCGCAAAGATTGCCTGCTTCCGCATGGAAACCGGCCACATGGCCACGAAGTCTTGGCTGCGCAAGCAAGGCCTGAAAATTGGCGCCCTGGCCGAAGGCAACGACGTTGAATTCATCTTGCTGGAAGGCAGCGCCGCTGAAGTGGAAGCCGTCAAGAAGGGCGAATGCGACATCGCCTTCGTGAATTCCGGCTATGGTTTTGTGGCCATCCAGGACCCGTCGGTGGTCATCGGCTTCCGTCCCAACGAACTGATGGGCCACGAATTCCCCTGCTGCCGCCAGTCCACCAACCGCGCCGCCTTCGAAGAGAAGAAGTCGGCCTTGGTGAAGTTTGAAATTGCCAACCTGCGCGCGCTGTGCGACATCAACACCGACAAGGCCGGCACCATCCAGGCCATTTCTGGCACTTCGGGCCAGTCCGCCGAATACGTTGAAGCCACCATGTATTCCACCGCCACCTACACCGCCGCCATGAAGTTCGAAATGGATCCCATGACCGACGACGTGAAGGCGTTCTACGAAGACATGGTGGACAATGGCGACTTGGCCGACAACGACAAGTCCGTCATCCTTGACCACATGGATTCCACCATCTACAAGGCTGCCTTGGACGAACTGATCAAGCGCGGCGAAAACAAGAGCTTCTACGAAGGCTTGCTGGAAGAGTACACCGCCCACAACACGCTGGGCCTGTAAAGGAATGCCCTAGCAAGGCTGATTCATGCATCCGAAAGGGTGTCCGGATTTCGCATTCGGACACCCTTTTAGCTTGAACGAGCCCGCGCCAAACGCAAAGGAACACCATGCCAACTATCGAATTCAAAGACGTCAGCTATTCCTATGTGGACAACGACGAATCGTTTTTGGCCCTTGAAGACATCAACCTTACCGTAGACGACGGTGAATTTATCTGCCTGGTTGGTCATTCCGGCTGCGGCAAGTCCACCATGCTCAGCTTGCTGGCGGGCCTGACAAAACCCACCGAAGGCGAAATCTGCATCGATGGCAAGCCCATAGAAGGCCCGGGGCCCGACCGGTCAATCGTGTTCCAAAACTATTCGCTGTTCCCGTGGCAGACAGCCCTGAAAAACGTGATGTTCGCTTTGCGCAAGGTAAAGGGCATGGAAAAGGAAGCGGCGCGCACGCGGGCCTTAGACCTGCTAGAACAAGTGGGAGTGAAAGAAGCCGCCAATCGCTACCCCTTCCAACTTTCGGGCGGCATGCGCCAACGCGTGGCCATTGCGCGCGCCTTGGCCATAGATGCCCCGGTCATGCTGCTTGATGAGCCCTTCGGCGCCTTAGACCCCATGATCAGGGGAAAGTTGCAGGCGCTGCTGATGGACCTGTGGGCAGGCAGCTGCTGCAAGACCGCCATCTTCGTCACGCACGACATTGACGAAGCGCTCATTTTGGCCGACCGCATAGTGTTCATGGAGCCGCGTCACATCATCAAGGTTTTCGAGCTGCCCAAAGACCGCGCCCACGACATGGCATCGCTGTACGACAACCCGGAAATTCGCGCCATCAAAGCCGAGGTGCTGGATTTGTTCGAGCAAACGGCGCCCGAGGAGGATGACGAATAATGGAAGCGATCGGAAAGACGCACAGGAAGGTTGTCACGCCTTCTTTCATTGTGACCAACGTGCTATTCGTGGCGCTGCTGGTTGCCATAACCATTCCCGGCAAGGCGAAGATTGCCACACCCGTGCCGTTTTACGTGGCCACCGTGCTTATTGAGGCATTGTATCTGTGGCGCTTCTTCGCCAACGACCGCAAGCCTTCTACCAACTACATTGCCATTGTGGTCTGGGCGCTTTTGATAGCGTGGGAAGTGTGTTCGACCATCTTAAAGATTACCCACCCGGTGCTTATTCCCAACCCGGAAAACGTGTTCAACGTGTTCCCAACGCTGTGGCCGGAACTGACGCGAAATATCTATTCTTCGCTGCAGCTGGTGTTTGCGGGCTATTTTTCCGCGCTTATTTTGGGCAACGTCATAGGCCTGTTTGTGGGTTGGCTTCCCAAGCTGCGCGACACGGTGTATCCCATCGCACGCGTGTGCGCGCCCATTCCGGCCATCGTGTTCGCGCCGTACCTGATTATGCTGATGCCGAACTTCCGCAGTGCGGCCATCATGGCAATCTTTTTGGGCATTTTCTGGCCCACGCTGCTGAACGCCATCCTGCGCGTGGGCAGCATGGACCGGCGCATTGTGGAATCTGCGCGCATGATGGGGCTTTCCACCCCGCAGATAATCTTCCAGGTGTTTGTGCCCTACACCTACCCCGCCATCGCCACGGGCATGAAGGTGCAGATGGCAACCGCCATGCTGATGCTGGTGATGGCCGAAATGTACGGCGCCACTTCCGGCATGGGATACTTCGTGCTGAACTACACCAACTACGGCAACTACACCAACGTGGTGGCGGGCATTATCTGCGTTGGGCTGGTGGTTACCGTGCTGGACTGCCTGATAAGCCTTCTGATCAAGAAAACCGTAAAGTGGAGCGAATAGACGAGAGGAGCTCAAAATGTCAGTTGGATTAGCGATTTGTTTAGTATGCGGCGAACCCTTGGACTACTTCGAAGAAGCCCAAGAAGTAACCTGCCACATTTGCGGCAAGAAGGAAACCGGGCATTCCATTTGCACCGCGGGGCATTATGTGTGCGACGCCTGCCACCGCGCCGGCGGCGTGAACTGGGTGCTGGAAGAATGCAAGAAGCAAACGTCTAAGGACCCTATAGAAATTGCCCAGCACCTGATGAACGACAAGTCCATCTTCCCCAACGGGCCGGAACACCACACGCTTATTGGCGCTTCGCTGATGACGGCCTACAAAAATGCCGGCGGCGAAATTGATCTGGACAAGGGCTTGGAGGAACTGAAGAAGCGTTCCCTGCAGGTGCCGGGCGGCACGTGCGGCTTTTGGGGCACGTGCGGCGCAGCCACCAGCGCCGGGCAGTTTTATTCCATCATTTCCGGTTCCACCCCCATGACCAGCGAACCGTGGGGGCAAACCCAACGCTTAACGTCTAACATTTTGGGCGCTCTGGCCGACCTTGGCGGCCCGCGTTGCTGCAAGCGCACGGGTTTCACGTCCATTTTGGAATCTGCCAAGTACGTGAAAGAAGTGCGCGGCGTGGAAATGGACATCCCTGAAACCGTGACCTGCACGCATTTCCATCGCAACATGGAATGCCTGCGTGAGCGCTGCCCGTTCTTCCCCAAGAAGGAACAAAACGCCTAAAGGCGTGGGCACGTTTATGAGTGAAGGCGTGTTTGACATAAGCCTGAACACCTATTCCGGCGGGGACCAGCCTAACGTGGCGGTGCCCGCCGGGGTTACTTCTATTGCCCCACGTGCGTTTCGCGGGCATGCGGAGCTGATTTGCGTAACCATCCCCGAAGGTGTGCGCAGCATTGGCGACGAGGCCTTTGCAGGGTGCATGGGCTTGCAGCGGGTAGAATTGCCTTCCACCTTGGAGCACCTGGGCACCCGCGCGTTTCGCAACTGCACGCATTTGGAATACGTGCACCTGCCTGAACGGCTGGAAGTGGTGCCCAAAGGGGCGTTTAGCAACTGCTCTGGCTTACAGCGCGTAACGGGCGGCACGGGGCTATACGGCATCTGTGCCGAAGCCTTCGCGGGGTGCAAGAGCTTGCAGGAATGCGAACCGCTGACTTACGCCGCAGACATTGGCGACTACGCCTTCAGCTGGTGCATTGCCCTGCCCGACCCTGTGCTGCACGACCCGCTGGTCTACCTGGGCAAAGGGGCCTTTCGCCACTGCGTAGCCTTTAAGCACGTGGTGCTGCCGGCCCATGTGGACCACTTAGACCCGGACGCCTTCATAGGCTGCGAAGGTTTAGGGGCCTTCTAACCCCACCCCTGCGCAAGGCGCGCTCTTTCTGGTGCTTTGTGACAATATAATTCATTAACAAGAACTCTTGCCGATGGATGGTTGCCATGTTCTTATAATGAAGCCATCAGACAGTTCAGCACAGAAAGGCGTCCTCATGCAAAAGTCCTTTCGAAAAACGGCATTGTGCCTGCTAGTTTCGTTCACCTTAGCATTCGGCTGCGTGCCTGCAACTTCGTTTGCCAGCGAACCAAACGCCACCACGGCAGCCGAAGAGCAGACCGCTTACAGCTTCCCGGTGGAAATTAGCGGCTCTTCTTTCGCCTATCAAAGCCAAACCATCACACGTACCCTCAGCTTTGACTACGCGTGGCTGACCACTTACTGCAGCACGCACTACAACGCTGGCCTGGCAACGTTTGCCAGCCTGCTTTCAGCCGAAGCCTACGACGGGGAAAACATAGAAAAGGCGCCCGCTACCGGCGTGGAGGACAAAACCCGGCTGCTAAGTGATGTGGGCTTCACGAATGTGGAGCGCGTGGCTGTTTTGGCAAACGATGAGGCAGTTGACGCCAATGACAAAACCGACATCATCATAGGCACCCGCAGCTTGACTGTTGGCGGCACGCATCACACGGTGTACGTAGTGGCCATCCGCGGCACAAACGGCACCTACGAAGAGTGGAGCAGCAACTTCGACGTGGGCTCTGCCACCGCTGATGGCTATGACAAAACAGGCGAACATCCCGAATGGGACGCAGATATGGCCGAAATGCACAAAGGGTTTGCCGTGACGACCAGCCGCGTCCAAACGGCTGTCAACAACTACATGGCCGCCCACCCCGCTGCCGAAAACGACAACGTGTCCATCCTGCTGACCGGCCATTCCCGCGGCGCTGCGATAGCCAACATTTTGGGTAAGCTGTACGTGGACGAAGGCAGCATGCAGGTGTATGACTACACGTTTTCTTCGCCAGCCGTGACCACGGCCGAAAATGCGCACGATTCCACGTATGAAAGCATCTTCAACCTGTTCAACGCCGATGACCTGGTGTCTAACCTGCCGCTGTCGCAATGGGGTTTCACGCGCTACGGCACCGATCTTGCCTACACCTTCTCAAGCGACGATTGCGCGGATGCCCGGGCTGAATACGAGGCCATGACTGGGCATGCTTATTCCTTCCTAAGCGACGTGCCCACCCTTCTTGACAACTTTGCGGCCTGCGCCAAAGACCGCGACGACCTGTATTCCAGTTCGCACGACTACGACACTGCCACACGCGAATTCAATCTGGAACCCTCCGCGCAGGCGGCGGTACAAACCTTTAACGATGCAGCCGCCAAACTGCACTGCACTGAACTGGTAAACATCAGCTACGCATATTCCGAAGACAGCGGCAAATGGGTGACCACCGCCACCATCTGCCCGGCCGTTGTGCTGAACACCCTTGCCACGGTGGTGGGAGATTCCGGCGATATGACGGCTTTGTTTGCGGACTTAGGGGCCATCTTCAACGTTATACCTGCGTCTACCCCCTATTACCAGGCAATCTCAGGCGTAATCACTTCCATGGTACGCGAGGGCTGGGCAGCCGTGACTTTTCCCCACGAAGTGGCCAACAACTATTCCATGACGTTGGCCTTAGAAGACAAGGCCACGGTGCACGAATGGGGCGAACCGGTGGTAGTGCGTGAACCCACCCACACCGAAACCGGCCTGGAGCAGCGCACCTGCCTGCTGTGCGGCGCAGTTCAGAACCGTGAACTGGCCTGCTACCCCTACGCCGCTCCTACCGGCGTGCAAATGGACCGCAGCACGGCCACAGCAGTAGCGGGACATTCCGGCCCGCAGCTTAACGCCAAGGTGGCGCCCGGGCCTGCCGCTTTTCCCAACGACGCGCCGCAAGACGTTACATGGAACAGCGCAGACGAAAACGTTGCCACGGTGGATGCCGAAGGCTGGGTGACCGGCGTGAATGCGGGCACTGTGACCATAACAGCCACGACGGTGAATGGCCTGACCGCCACGTGCCAGGCGCGCGTGATGCGCGAATTCCCCGATGTGGCTGACCAAGAAGCATGGTACTACGCGCCGGTGTACGAAGCGGCGGCGCGCGGCATCATGCAGGGCTACGGCGACGGCTACTTCGGTTCTGCTGACAACCTGACGCGTGCGCAATTGGCTGTGACGCTGTGGCGCTGCATAGATCCCGCTGCTGCGGCCGCTTACGACGCCGCAACCAAGGCAAAGAAGGACACCACCGGCATGCCCGATTTGGGCGACGGCCTGTTCTACACCGGCGCCTGCAACTGGGCCGTTCAGCAGGGCTACGTCAAGGGCTACGAAAATGGCACCTTCGGGCCGAACGACCCGGTGACCTGCGAGCAGCTGTGCGCCATACTGTGCCGCATCAACAACGGCGCAGGCGATGTGACCAAGCTGGACAGCCTGGTAAGCGACGCTTCTGACATAAGCGCGTGGGCCCGTGAAAGCTGCGCGTGGGCATTGGAGAACGGCGCCATTTCCGGCTACAAGATGGACGACGGCAGCCGCATGCTCAAGCCCGCCGAAAGCCTATGGCGCGTACGCGCTGCCTCCATACTGGTGAATGCCCAAGACAACGCCTTGCTACCAATGGCGTAGCCCGCAAGCGGTTCTGCTTTGGAGACCGGCCGCGTGCTGCTGTAGGGGACGCGCCTTACTTCAGCAGGGGCTTCTTGCCGGTGGCGCCGCACCCCCTCCCTACGCGGTAATGTAATATTAGTACCGTTCGCGCTGGCCGTCAACTGATTTCAGCCAGTCGCCAACATTGGAAGGCGTAACGGCGTTGCTACGCAGAATGGCCGCAATATCGGAAGCAGTAACTATCAGAATGGGATGTCCATCCTCGACCACTTCGCCGTAGGCCTGTTTGTCCACATAGCTTGTGGTTACCATAATCCCAAACTGCCTGTAGCGAATACGCGAAATCAAACGCGACATCTGCCGCACGCCAACGCCATTGTTTTCCGCGTAGCACTTCGCCTCCAGCGCACAGTCAATCTTTAACGGATAGTTTGCGTGACCGCCGGGCTGAATGGCATAGTAGCCCATGGCATCCCTGCCGCCGTCACGCCACGGCCTGGTCAGTGTGAAGTCTACGAAATTGTTGTCCATCTTGCTTATGATGTTGGTTGCACAGGCCTCGAAGCCGTAGGGATTGTTGGCATAATGCCCCCGGATGGCCTTCAGGCACTGCATGCCCTGAACATCGCTTTGCAGCTGGTCATACTTAGAAGGAATGGTTACGATGCGCGGGGCCTTGAGCGCCACGATACCGTCCCGCCCCTTGTTCACGAATTCGCGCCACACCAACGGTGCATATTCAAGATTGTTATCGTGGTCGTCTATGAGCGATTTCAGCCACTGCTGGGAAATAGGGACAGCGCCCGTGTCCAGAATGGTGAAGTACGCTTCGTAGTTCTGAAAGCGCGCATCGCCCATGGTCCGCCAAAACGCCACCAAGTCACGGTCGGGCGAAATCTTAGAATTGCCGGGCGCCGCCATGCCCAAAAATTGAACATCGCGCCCCGCAGCGCCAACCTTTTTGAAAATGAAAAACGGCGGAATGTCCTTGCGCCCTTCGCTATCCCCTAGCCTGGTGAAAACTTCTTCCAGCAGGGCATTCCCACGCGCATGGGTGTCGGTCAATTCGCGGCCAGGCTTGCGATTGTCGCCGTAATACCTAAACACGCCCGTTTCGCTGTCCAGATAGTCCGGCCATTCCAGTTCGCTCATGGTGGTGTAAAGAATTACGTAGGCAAGCTTTCCAGAGCCGTCCGCACGACGAACCTTGCGAAAACCACCCATGTTGCCGCATTTAGGAAACAGGTGGTGAATGGGTTCTTCCAGATTACCCACACCACCCTTATAGATTGTTTCGACAAGCAAATCAGCAGTGCCAAGTTGGCTATACGGGACTTCCATAGCATGTCCGTTCTATCGAATGGGCAATGACCACGCTTCGGTGGCGCTTCACCCCTGAATCCGATTCGATTAACGCTACTGCTTATGGTACCCCTGTTTGTACAACAATTTTGCGTTAACTATTGCACATGGCCTTCCCGATGGCGTGCGGAACACCCACCACCAGGGCGTTTCCCATGCAGAAAGCTCGGTGGCCGTCGGTCATGCCGGTGTTTGTCCAACCTTTGGGGAACATTTGGATTTGGTCCAGCTCGTCGGGCACCAACCGGCGAAAACGACCGCTGTCCCCCCGCACGGCATGCTTCATACGGCTGGCGGACGCGCCGCCTTCGCCGGTTAGGATGGTGCGAGCCGGCCGGTCTAGCGGGTCGGGCCAAGGCATGGCGCCTTCGGAATACGTGTAGGTGAAGCCTGCCGCCGTAGTGCGCGGCTCCTTCTTCGCGGAGCGTTGATACTCCCACTTGGACAACTGCTCTTCAGGAATAAAGAAGCGCTCAGGCACTTCGGCGTCGGGCACCACAATGTCGCCTAGCGTGGCGGAGGGGCCGCAATACCCTGGCGTGGTTTTAATGGACAGCACCTGCCCGTTTTGCATGGCTCCTGCGTACTGGAAGGGGCTTTCTTTCATGCCCCGACCGAAATCCTGGCTTACTTCGTACGGATCGCGCGCCAGGTCAAGCGCGTACACTACAGAATAATCCTGCTGCACAGGAAACGCCTTGGCCATGATGCCCTCCGACAAAATGCGCGCATCTAAGTTCCATTCCTGGTCAGTGAGCTCTCCGTAAATGTACACGCGACGGCGCTTCTGCGGCATGCCGTAGTCCGCAGCGTTCACCACGCGCCATTCCACGGAATAGCCTTCTTCGTTCAGGCAGCTGAGCATGATGGCAAAGTCGCGCCCCCGCTGCCCAGTAGGGCTTTTCAGCAGGCGGTCTACGTTTTCAAGCAGCAAATATTTCGGGCGCTTCAGATGGATGGTGCGATAGATGCTCCACCACAGTACGCCTTTTTTGCCCTCTATGCCCTTAGCCTTCGGCAGCGGCTTAGCCACCGAATAGTCTTGGCAGGGAAAACCGCCCACCAGCATGTCGAAATCGGGAATGGTAAGCTGGCCGGCCTCGTAGCCGTCTAGCACCTTTTCTATGTCTTCGTTGACGCAGGAGCCTTCGCCGAAACGCTGTTCGTAGCAGCGCCAAGCAAACTGCTTGGTAGTGGTTCCAGGGGGTTCCCACTGGTTGGCCCACACGGTTTCAAACGGGCCCGCAGCGGGCATATTAAACTCCGGGTGGCGAGGGTCGTGATAGCCGTCTAGCGCAAGGCGGAAACCGCCCACGCCAGCGAATAGCTCCGCCACGCGGATCTTAGTGTTGGCCATGGGGTGCTCCTTCGCATTCGATGTGCCAATGGATTCTACGATCCCAGATCCGCCCTGCGTTGCCAAGATCGAAACGCAGGAATGTTTGTTAGGATGTGTGCCAACGATTCTACCGCCAATGCGCCCGAAGATCAAGCGCGTTTGCGGATCTTCAACATCAAAGGAGCACGCCATGAAATTTAAAACCTACGGACATCGTCACGCCGACCATCTGTTTGCTAATCTGGATGAGTATTCCACCTTGTGGGCTGAAATCCAAGAAGCATTAACGGCCATCACCGACGAAATGATTGTTGAGGAGTTTGAGGGCGAGGCGCGCAAGGCAAAGTCTATCAGCCAAGCCATCAACCGCCTTATCAAGAAACAGCTGACCGACCGCGGCTGGGCGTCTGAAAGCTACATCTTCGCAGATGAAGTTTACGGCGCAAACGCAAAAGGCACATGGCGGCTGGATTTCGCAAAGGACGCGCTGAGCGTGGAAGTAGCGTTTAACCACCGCTCCGACATTTCGTGGAACCTTATCAAACCCACGCTGGCCAGCGAGCTGAACCACGTGCAAAAGGCCATCCAGACTTCGGGCGGTGTCATTATTACCGCCACGCAGGAAATGAAAACTGCGGGCGGCTTCGATAGCGCCATCGGCACCTTTGAAGATTACGTGCAATACTGCAAGCCTCTTTACGGCATGCTGCCCACCCCGTTGATGATTGTAGGGCTGGAAGCGCCGGAGGAGTTTGAGATTTGCGTAGAGTTCACGGGTGTTGGCGGAAACAAAGCGGGAAACGTCATCCATTACGCAACCGAGACACTAGACGGGCTTCGCGCTTGCCCAAACTGCGGCAGCATCCTGGAAGAATCGACCGCTGTCTGCCCCGAATGCGAAGCACGGCTAACTGACAAGCAGGAATAACCCCACCTCTGCGTCTCGCTTGCGTGAGCCCTCGTTCGGGGGGGTGGGATGCGGTTGGGGATTCCTGTTGGTACGGTTCCAAGGCGGCAAGCCCTCCCCTGCAGCCGGCCAAAAACCGTTTTTGACGCAGATTTCGGATTTCGTGGGCAGAATCTACGTTTTTCCGCGTGGATTTAGCTCTGTTGGAAGGTTGGCGGGGTCTCCTTGATCCAGACAGGTTTCCATCTGCTTTAGAACCATGCTCCTGACCAGGGATTTTCAATTTCCTAGTCACTTTGGATTCCACAAAGTGTAGGCGCTCCGCACAAATCCACGCGGAAAAACGTAGATTCTGCCCACAAAAACGGAAAACTGCGTCAAAAGCCCCTTTGCAAGCACACTTTCGCCTCTGCCCACAAGCCGTACGCGCGCTACGTGCAGGCTGCAGCGCAGCCGCCGGAAGCCGCTGGCCGAAAGTTCAAGAAAAAACCCGACTTGCTGACGCGGCGCTGCGTGCTAAAGTGGGTGCTCGAAAAAAACAGGAGACAATCATGGCAGAAGAGCACATCACACACACGCAGGCCGCACTTGACGAAGTAACACCTGACCACAACGCAGAAAACACCCTGACCGCACAGTCCGCTACCGCTGGTAACGCGCCCGCACCCGCCGCCGCTGGCCACGCGCCCGAGCCCGCGCCCGCCGTGGCCGCCAGTTCACCCGCGCCCGACCCCGCTATGCCCGAACACATAACTTACTTGGACTGCCTGAAGGGCACGGCCCCCATCCCCACCGACCACGTGCGCAAATTCTTGTTCCAGCTGCTGATGGTGGGCGGCATGGTCACGTTCATGGCCACCTACAACGGCATCCGCCACGACGGCCTGGACTTCGTGCGCTACATGCACTGGTTCTATCCCGTGGTATTCTGCGTGGCGTTCCTGATCCGCTACACCTTAGGCGACGCCATCACCAACCCCATCATCAGCCACCTGATAGCCCCACGTCTGACCGGCGTGCCGAAAGCGGTGGCCATCACCGCGGCAAACGTGGTGGTCATGTGCCCCATGGTCAGCCTGGTGGTCAGCGTTTTGCTGGCTGGCAACGACTTCCTGAGCTTCTATCTGGAAGGCCTGCCGCTTTCCGCGCCCTTTGCCATGCTAGTGAGCTATTTCCTGGTGGGCCCTGCGGTGAAAGTGTTTTGCTACAACTACGTCAGACTGAACGGCGCTAGCCCCATCATCGTGAAGCTGCGCAGCGCCACCCGCTTTCTGACCGTGCTCTTCGGCGGGTCCTAGCAATCACGCTGCGCGCTTGACCACGCGCCCCGTTTGGGGGGTATCATAGAGCGCACCCATTCGCACACCGCCCACACGCAAAGGACACCCATGACACCAGCAGAAAAGAAAGGCACCTTGGCCAGCTTGGGGTGCTACATCTTTTGGGGCTTATGTCCGCTGTACTGGAAGCTGCTGCAGGAAGCAAACAGCCTGGAAATCATCGCGCATCGTATCATCTGGTGCGCGGTGCTGACGATTGGCGCCTGCGCCGTGCTGCGGCTGAACCTGCCTGCGCTGCTGCGTACCAAGCGCGCATGGGCGTTTTTGGTTCCGGCGGCGGTACTGATCACCATCAACTGGGGCACCTACATCTACGCTGTGAACATCAACAACATCATCGAAACATCGCTGGGGTACTACATTAACCCGCTGGTGTCTATCCTTCTGGGCATGGTGCTGTTCCGCGAACGCCTGACTAAGCCTCAAACCATTGCGGTGGTGCTGTGCGCGGTGGGCGTGGTGTACTTCACGCTGAATTATGGCCAATTCCCTTGGATTGCCCTTACGCTGGCCCTTACGTTTGGCACCTACGGCGCGGTGAAGAAGCGCGCGGGCTACCCCGCCATCCAGGCGCTGGCCATGGAAAACGTCATCCTGGTGCTGCCCGCGATTGCCTTTGCGGTGGGGCTGGCGTTTGCCACTGGGCAGCATGCGTTCTTGGGCGACACCGCCAGCGCGCACGGCTGGATAATCACGCTGCTGCTGGTGGGATCGGGAGCCATCACGGCCATCCCGTTGCTGTTGTTTGCCCATGCGGCCAACAACATCCCGCTTTCCCTGCTGGGGTTCGTCCAGTTCTTAAGCCCCACGATAGCCTTGCTTTTGGGCGTGTTCGCATTTGGCGAACCCTTCACGCAGGCTCACGCTGTATGCCTGGGCTGCATCTGGGTTGGCCTGGCGCTGGTGACCGCCGAATCGCTGTTCAAATCCAAGCGCCTTCGGTTTTAGCGCGGCACGCCTGCGGCCGCAACCCCGCGCGCCAAGCCGCGCGCTTACACGGGCCGTCCGCCTACGCGGCACCTACCATGGCCAGCGCGTCGGCACGGGATTCTTCTATGCCGGCCACTATCTCTTCGCGGTAGCTGGCGCGGTTTTGCGCCTCATCAATCTTCAGCATAGCAGTGTCTACCAAAATGCCGATGCCGGCGCCCACCAGCACACCCGCCGCGGTGCCCAGCGGCCCGCCCACGGTGCCCACGGTGGCCCCTATGGCCGTGCTTGCCGAAGCCACGCCCAGTTTTTCCACCACCATGGCGACAATGCGCTTGAAGAACTGCTTTTGCACCAGCTTGCCCACCACCTGCTTGGCCACAATGCCTGCCACCAGGCCCGCCACACCAGCGGCCACGAAGCGTTCCTGCGCGGTCATCAGCTGCTGGGTGGCCTGCAGCGGGGCACTGAAGTCCAGCGCGGACTTCGCGGAAACCAGCCAATCGGGGTAGCCTTCCAGCTTGAAGTACCTCAGCTTGTCCTGGAATTCAGCGTCTAGCGCGGCAGCCTGCTCGGAGTAGCTCTGGACGAGCGCTTCCAGTTGCGAATCGTCTATGCCGGCTTCAATCCTTTCGCTCAGCTGGGTGGCAACCAGTTCGTCCACGGTGCCTACCACCGTGTTGAACAGGCGCTCGTAGTCGGCAGGCAAGCTGTAGTACCAGTCCAGATAGGAATCTACATTTGCCAGGCGCGCGTCGTAGGACGCGTTGATCAGCGGCACCATCTGGTCGGCAGCTTCGGCGGCCAAGGCTTCAGAGCGTGCCTTCATATCGTCTAGCAGCTCCACCAACGAAGGCTGGTATTCGTAGTATGAGCCGCCCCATTCCACCACCACCAGGTTCACCTGATTGCGCACGAACTGCTTGGCCGCGGAATATTCCTGCGTTTCGGCAATCTGGGAGAACTGGGCATCCACGCCCATGAAGGCCGCCACCAGCAGCACCGGCAGCAGCACGGCCTCAATCACATACGCGGGGCGCAGCGGCTGGCGCAGGCCATCTTCGGGGTTGGCGCCCAGCGGGCGAAACACGCGCAGCAGCTCTTCCTGCGGGATGCTGCAAAACCACAAAACCGTGGAAATGCCGAAGAATACAGAAGCCTCCAGCACGCATTTCCACACCACGTATCCCACAAACACCTGGTCAGCGGCCTGCGAAAGACCGAAAGCGGTCAGCCCGTCAATCAGCGCGCCATACGTGCCCGCTTCCGAAAGCAGCATGCTGGGCGAACTTTCAAACGGGTTGGCGGCCGCCATGAAGGCACCGGCCGCCGTGGGGAACGTAGGCGCCGGCGTAAGCGCGCACACAAGGGCGTACACCGCGCATAACAGCGCGCCGGTTATAAGACCCGCCCACTTCAGCGCGCTACTGGTTTGGTAGGGCTGCTTGATGCCCTTCGCGAACACGCGCTCTACCAGCAACAACACGCCGAAGAACAGCGGGATGGCCACCACAGCCAACACCCATTCGGACACACCCCACTTGGGCACCGAAAACATGAGCCCCGCCATCAGCGCGGCAGCAAGCACAAAACTGACCAGCAAACACACCACGCGTCCGGCGTTCCAGCGGGCCAAGGGGCCCACGCCGGTCAGCGTGAGTTGCCGGTGCAGCTTGCGCACCACGTACGGATAGGCAAACCCCAAGGCCACCACGCCGCTGGCCACCGCCCACAGCAGCGCCGCAACCGGCGAAGGCACATACGGCAGCGCCAAAGACGCCACGCAAATGACGCCTAGCACCACCACGGCCTTCAGCAGGTACATTAGCGCGCGTTGGATTAGCGGGCTGCGGGCGGCCCCGCGCTGCGCGGCGCGCAAAGCTGCGGGGTCTCGCACTATGGCCTGGTCAGTGGGCACAGCTGCGGCGCTCCCCTACTCCGAAATCTCAAACGTCAGGCCGTCCAGGTCATCTTTGGCGGAGTTGGCTATCAGCATCTGTTCGAACATGGAAGCGCTTTCGCGGAAGTCGCTGGGCAGCACGATGGTGGACTGGTTGCCGTTGCGGGCGAACTTTTCCATCATGTCGCACCATTGGGTGTACAAGAACAGCTGGTTAGCCTCAGCCGAAGAAACGCCGGACTGCTTGATGGTTTCCAGCGAATCGGCAATGCCGTCGGCAATGGCCTTGCGCTGGGCGGCAATGCCGCGGCCGGCCTGCTCCATGGCTTCGGCAGACGCCTTCGCTTCGGTGACCACCTTGATACGCTCGGCTTCAGCCAAGCTTTGCGCGGCCACCTGTTCGCGCTGGGCGGAATTGATCTTGTTCATGGACGCTTCCACTTCGCGCGGCAAGATGATGCTGGTAATCAGCGTGCTTACCAGGTCGAAGCCGTAGCCCTGCATCATCTCGGCCACGGTGGCATTCGCTTCGCTGGCAATGGAGTCTTTCGCAGCGAACACGGAGTCCAGGTCGTAGTTGGGAATGGCGCTGCGCAGGGCGTCAATCAGGTAGCTGGTCATCTGCTCCACGGGGTTGGTCAGCATGTAAAAGCTGCGGTAGGCGCCCGATTCCTGCGGCGAAGTGCCGTTGATGGCGCTCACGTGGTACTGGGCCGCAATTTCCATGGTCACGGTCACGTTGTCTTTGGTTTTCGCGTCAATTTTGAACACCGCTTGGCTGGTGCGCAGGTCCACGCGCTTGGCAATCACGTCGATCAGCGGAATGCGCACGTGGATGCCGGGGCTAACAATGCGGTGAAACTTGCCCAGGCGTTCGATGATGACCACCGTCTGCTGCTGCACCACGTACACGCCGAAAATGACAATCAGAATCAGTAAAACAACCACAATGCTTGCAAGAACCATGAGAACTCCTTTCAACAACGTTTATGTTTCATAGGGCAGAATAACCAGCTTTCGGGCTAGATTTCTTCACTCCGCCGCCTACGGCGGCTCCGGGCACGGGCGCATCATTCCCCCAGCAGGCTGCGCAGGTAATCTGTGTATTGAGTGGCCACGCGCTTGGGGGACTGCACGGTCACCTTGCCGCCCAGGCCGGCCAGCCACCCAAAGAACTGCGAGCTCACACGCACCTTCACGCGCGCCGTGGCACCCTTCTTCGCAGGCGCAATGTCGGCGTCAGCGCCGAAGCGGTCCCACACGGCGCCTACCAGGTCTTCGTCCACCTTCAGCGTAAGCGTTACCAGCTCGCCGTCGAAGCGGTTGAAATACTGGGTGTCGCACGCAGTGTCCACATGTTCGGCAATTTCCTTGCGGCTGACCGCAGGCTGGCCGTTCGCGCGCACGTCACGCATGCGGTCCAAGCGATATTCGCGTATCTGCTGGTCAGCGTCGCTCCAAGCGGTCAAGTAATAGAACGTGTCGCTGAACGTGATGTGCACGGGGGTCACCACGTAGGTTTTGCCTTCGCCTTGGGGGTGCCACTTGCCGTCCGACCCCAGCTTCCAATAGGTGAACGACACCTTTTCGCCCACACGCATGGCTTCGTGGATGATGTCTACGTTTTTCAGCGTGCGGTCACCGCGACCACGCACACGGCCATCCACGTGGATGCGGCCCGTAAGCTTTTCGCGCTGAGATTCGCTGGCCAAGTCACGCAGCTTGCGCTGCAGCCGGTCAACCTGCGTTTGCGTGATGAAGCGGCACGACCCCACGGCGTCCACCAGAAGTGTCAGCTCGTCCAAGCTGAAATCCCTGTTCGCCAAGGCGTATTCCACCGGGTTGCGCTGGTAGGTGTTGATGACGAAGCCGAATTCACGCAGGGTTGCGAAATCGGTATAGACCGTTTTCCTATCTACCGGCAGACCCTTTGCCCGCAGCCGCTTGATAAGGGTGGTCATGGACAGGCCATGCTCTTCGTCGGTTTCTTCCTGCAGCATCTGCATGATGTAAAGCACTCTCAGCTTGCCGTTTGCGTTGCCGGACATTGGGGCCTCCTTGCTTGTGTGGCGAAATGCGCATGGGCGCACGCTTATTGTAACGTGCTTTCGCCGCGCACACCGTTGGGTGTACGAAATTTCGGGACATCTCGGGAAAACAGGGCATAACGAAAACGGGGCCCGCAGGCCCCGTTGGTCTCGCCGGTTTCGCGTGCTCTACACAAACTTCACGGCGGTGCCGTACACCACCACTTCGATGGTGGCTTCGGTCACGGTGTCGTTCATCATGCGCGTGGCAATCACAGCGTCGGCGCCTACGCGCTGGGCTTCTTGCACCATGCGCTCTTCGGCGATGTTGCGCGCCTCGCTGACCATGTCGGTGTAGGACTTAATTTCGCCGCCGGCAAGGTTTTTGAACCCGGCCATAATGTCGCGGCCGAAGTGCTTGCTGTAGGCCACGTTGCCGCGCACCAGGCCGATAATCTGGTAGTTCCGTCCAGGAATGATGTCAGTGGTTGAAATGAACATGTTGGCTCCTTTCGAAAAAACTGCCGTCCGCACCATGCTAGCCTATTGCGCTTGGATGCCAGGCCAGGGTTGTTAGATTTGCGTAAAGTTTCCTGCAGCCGAAGCCCGCGCACCAAGCTGCGCGCGGGTTACGCGCGGGCCTGGGCAATAATGCTGGCGAACTTGTTGCTGTTGGCCATTCCACCGTCCACGATGGTGGCCCCGGGGGCGCTGACCTGCAGCTTGCTAGCGCTGCTGCCCAAGCCGCTGCCGCCGCTGGTAGCGAACAGCACCACGCGCTTGCCCGCGAAGTCGTATGCTTCCAAGAAGGTGTTGATGATCATAGGAGCTTTGTACCACCAAATGGGAAAGCCCAGATAGATGACGTCGTATGCCGCAATGTTGGCGTCTGTGTCAGCCAGGGCAGGACGGCTTGCATCATTGCTGCACTCCACGCTGGAACGCGAGCTACCATCGTTCCAGTCCAGGTCGGCATGCGTGTAGGGCACGGCGGGCTTGATTTCGTACAGGTCCGCGCCGGCTTCTTTAGCCAGCATGGCGGCTTTGCGCGCGGTAACGCCGGAAGCGCTGAAGTAGGCGACCAGTTCCTTGCTCATGGCGAGTCCTTTCTGACTAGCTTGATTTTGCAATAATACCACGCACAGCAAGTGTCCTTTCGTTTAAGGTAAACTACAGACACAGCAACCTGAGGCAAAAGGGGCCAACATGCAAGATTCGAAGATGGACAGGCGTGCATTTTTGGGCGTGATGGCAGGAGCTGCCGCAACCGTGGCAGTAAGCGGGCTGGCAGGCTGCGCAGGCGAAGCGGCGCCCGGCAACTCCAATGCCGCCGGCAACGCCACCAACGCTGCGAACACCAATACCGCCGCCAACGCCAACACCACCAACGCTGCAGCTTCGCATTCCAAGCTGGAACACGAAACCACCAGTTCATCGGCGCCTGCCGTGTACATGACCACCGCTATCACCCCCGCCGGCCTGCAGGCCGCCTACGACGCCTTGGGCTTCACCCCCACTGGCAAAGTAGCCGTGAAGGTGTCCACCGGCGAAGGCACCAACAGCAATTACCTGCGCGCCAGCCTGGTGGGCGACTTCGTGAAGGGCCTTTCCGGCACCATCGTGGAATGCAACACTGCCTACGGCGGCAACCGCAACACCACCGAAAAGCACCTGAAAACCGCCGCCGACCACGGCTTCACTGCGTTCGCCGAAGTGGACATTATGGATGCGGACGGCAGCATGAGCCTGCCGGTGACAGGTGGCAAGCACCTGACGGAAGACCTGGTGGGCGCCCATTTTTCCAACTATGATTCATGGGTAAGCTTGGCGCACTTCAAGGGCCACGCCATGGGCGGCTTCGGCGGTGCCGTGAAGAACTGCTCCATTGGCATTGCGTCTTCGGAAGGCAAGGCTCTCATTCACAACGGCGGCACGTACGGATCGCTCAACTGGGGCGCCGACCAAGACGCCTTCCTGGAATCCATGGCTGAAGCGTCCAAAGCCGTGGCTGACCAGCTGGGTGATCGCATAGTGTACGTGAACGTGATGAACCGCATTTCCGTGGACTGCGACTGCGACGGCAATCCTGCCGAGCCCACCATGGCCGACGTGGGCATCTTGGCCAGCACCGACCCTGTGGCCGTAGACCAGGCCTGCGTTGACTTAGTGTACGCCGCCGACGATGGCGCCGCGGTGGTGCAGCGCATAGAAAGCCGCAACGGCCTGCTGACGCTGCAACACGCTGCCGAAATTGGCCTAGGCAGCCGCGAATACCGCTTAGTAAGCCTGGACGCCTAACAACTTAGCGTGAAACAAGCTCTTCAGCGTGGCAAGCGGCTGCCAAGAAAGCCCCCGTCGCATAGCCGCCATCCTGCGCATGTGCGCCCTAAGCCAAAAAATGACCTTGCACTAGTGATAGCGCGCACTCATGGCATTCCGAGCGGAGTGAGACGGAAAGCACACGCCAGTGCCATTTCGGCTGAAGGCCGCAGGGTTGAAGCGAAGAAATCTAGCCCGAAGCGCGGACCGCTTGTATTGGGCGAACGCATGAGGCGCACCCAGGGCGCTACGCTGGGGCTATTAGGCTAGGAAAAGAAGGGTAGGAGGCTTGGGCCCTATGCCCTCGCTTCGCGCCGCGGGCGAGCCCTTGCTTGCGGGGGCAGTCCCCCAGGGACCGTGACGACCCGCCTTCAGCTTGCGGGGGCAGTCCCCCAGGGGCCGTGACGACCCGCCTTCATTGTGTGAACGACGAAACGGCCGTTTTCGTCGTTCACACAATGTTTTTCGGGCCTTTTAGGCGTTGTGTGAACGACGAAAGGGGCCCGAAAGAGCACGACGGGCGCAAGTTTGGCCCTTCACGGTTTGTTGTGTGAACGACGAAAGGGGCGAACCCTTCGGCGGCGCTTGAGAAACCCCAGGTCAGAAAGGCGGGCGTTTCGCAAAGCATTCCGGGCTGGGCAGCGCGCCGAAGGGCGGGAACCCCTTCGTCGTTCACACAACGCGAAAATGGGCCGTTTTTCATTGTGTGAACGACGAAATCGGGCGTTTCGTCGTTCACACAACGCGCGGGCCCTCCGCGGCCGCAGCAGGCTGCCGCAGGCCGGGTCCGCCCGCATCGCCGAAGGCGAGGGTCCCGGCCCAAGCAGCTTGCCCTTCTTTTCTTTGCCCTAATAGCCCCAGCGCAGCACCTTAGGTGCGGCTCGCGCGTTCGCCCAATGGGAGCAGACCATGCTCCGGAGTAGATTCCTCCACTCCGGACCCTGCGGGGCCTCCGGGCGGAATGACACAAGCGCGCATCGTTGAAGGCGAGGCCCAAACCCCAAGCCTTCTGCCTTCATTTCTTGCCCTAAACCTTCCGGCGCGGTAAGCCCATCGCGCCTCTTAAGCCAATGTTGCACATACCTGGGGCGGTTTCAAGCGGTGAATGCACCTTGTCATCTTTTTGCGCCCATCGGTCACTTGTTGCCGCAAGCGCTAGCTCACAGGCGCGAAAGGCTGTTGGCGTTCGTGGACGTGCAGGTAGCGTTCGGACACTTCGGAGCAGGGTTGCCCGTAGAATTCGGCATACACCGTTTCTATCACGGGGTTTTCGTGGCTGAAGCGCAGCGGGTAGGCCGTTTGGTCTAGCGTGCGCAACACCGCGCCGCGTTCGGCCGCGCACTCGCGGTCGCTGCCGTCTATGGGTTGTCCGCCGCCGCCCGCGCACCCGCCGGGGCAGGCCATCACTTCCACGAAGTCGTAGTCAACTTCGCCTGCCTGCCACGCCGCAATCAGCTGGTCGGCCTTGGCCAGGCTGTGCACCACTGCGCACCGCACGGGCGTGCCTGCCAGGTCAAACGTGGCTTCCGTCCAAGGGCGCCCTTCGCCGGCCGGCTCAAACACAAAGCCGTCCGGGTCAGGCTTTTCGCCCGTCATGAAGTAGTACGCGCTGCGCAGCGCCGCTTCCATCACGCCGCCGGTGATGCCGAAGATCACACCCGCGCCCGTGGCCGTGCCCAGCGGATTGTCCAGCGGCACGTCTTCTAAAGCCAAGGGGTTGAGGCCCGCTGCTTTCACCATGCGGGCGAATTCGCGCGTGGTCAGGGACGCATCCATGTCATAGATGCCTTCATTGGCCTGCATGCCCGGCACCTTGCATTCATTCTTCTTGGCGGTGCACGGCATAAGCGCCACGCTGAAAATGTGCGCGGGGTCTAAGCCCATCTTTTGCGCCCACCACGTTTTCACCAGCGAACCGAACATCTGCATGGGGCTTTTCGCGGTGGAAAGATGCCCCGCCACCTGCGGACCCAGGTTCACAGCATGGTTCACCCAGCCGGGACAGCAGCTGGTGAACAGCGGCAGCTTGTCGGTTTCGCCCGTCTTCACAATGTTGAGCAGTTCGGTGCCTTCTTCCATGATGGTCAGATCGGCGCTGAAACTGGTGTCGAACACGTAGTCCACACCCAGCTGCTTCAGGCACGCGGCCATGCGTTCCACGCTCAGCTGGCCCGTTTCCGCGCCGAACACGGAAGCCCACGCTGTGCGCGTGGCGGGCGCAATCTGCACCACCGTGGTAACTTCGGGGTTGCGGATGGCTTCCATCATGCGCGCCAGGTCATCCCGTTCGGAAAGCGCGCCCACCGGGCAGTGCGTGATGCATTGGCCGCACGCTATGCAGCCTTCCGCGAACATGGGTTTATCCTGGTCAACCGCTATGCGGGAATGCGCGCCTGTGCCGCGGAAGCGCCACACGCCAATGCCTTGCAGCTTGCCGCACGCCGCCACGCAGCGTCCGCATTGCACACACTTGGCGGCGTCGCGCTGGATGGGCGCGGCGGCCGGCCATTCGCGTCGGCGCGGACTGGGCGCCAAGGCGTCAAAAGCCACCTTTGCACCGTCAACGCCACAATAGTCCAACACCTTCTGCAGCACGCAGGTGCCGTTGCGGTGGCAGCTTACACAATCGAAGGTGTGGGTGGAAGCAATCAGTTCCGCGTTGGTGCGCCGCGCCGCTTGGGCCTTCGGCGAATTCGTGAGCACCACCATGCCTTCGCGCACCGGCGTGTTGCAGGCGGCCTCCAAGCGTTCGCTGCCTTCCACTTCCACGCAGCACACGCGGCACGCGCCCACGGCGTTCAAGTCTTCGAAGTAACACAAGGTGGGAATGTAAATACCCAGTTGGCGGGCCGCATCCAGAATAGTGGTACCTTCCGCCACCTGCACGGCCGTGCCATTGATAGTCAGGCTTACCATTTGAACATCACCCTTCCGCACACGGCGCCGAAGCCGTGATGGTCACAGTGCAAGCACCGGTTGCTTTCCTGCAGCGCCGCTTGGGCCGTCATGCCCAGCTTGGCAATGTCGAAGTCCTGCGCCGCTTCCGCGAAGGTGCGGCTGGTCAGCTCTACGCGACCCGTGGCGGGCAGCGTAGGCGCGGGTTCGGGCAGCTCCACTTCGTCGAACACGTTATGCGCAAAGCCTAGGCCTTCGTCTATGTTGGCCGCGGCCACCTTGCCGGCAGCCACCGCCTTGATTACCGTGGCTGGCCCAGAAACCGCGTCGCCACCGGCAAACACCAAGCAGCCTTCATGCATCAACGAAACCGGCTCCACCGACCCGTCATCTCGCGCCACGAACTTCCCGCGCGCCGTGGGAATCAGGAACTCAAAGGGCTCGGTCACGATGGCCTGTCCGATGGCAACCAGCACCACGTCGGCCGGAATGCGCTGTTCAGGCAGGTCCGCCGGCACCGGCGCTGGGCGGCCGCGCTTCACTTCGCCAATCAACTGCGGCTGCGTGATAAGGGCCGTCACCTGGTCTTGCTCGTCCACCTCTATGCGCACCGGCGCCTGCAGCTGGGTAATCTGGCAGCCTTCCGCCAATGCTTCGTCAATTTCTTCCTGAAGGGCGGTCATGTCGGCAATGCGGCGACGATACACGCATTCCACCGAAGCCGCGCCCAAGCGCTTAGCCGTGCGCGTGCAGTCCATGGCCACGTTGCCGCCGCCCACAATAACCACACGCTTGCCGGTCAAATCCACCGGCGCGCCTTCGCCGGCCGCGCGCAAAAACTCCACCGCGCTCAGCACGCCGCGGGCGTTTTCGCCTTCAATCCCCAAACTTTTGTGAGTGTGGGCGCCAATGGAAACGTAGGCCGCATCGTATTCCTTCATCAGGGCGGCGAACTGTTCGGCGTCAACCGCCACGCCCGTGCGCGCTTCCACGCCCGTGGCCAGTATGAAGTTGATGTCTTCGTCCAGCTTATCCTGCGGCAGGCGGTAATCCGGAATACCATAGCGCACCATGCCGCCCAGCTTAGGCCGCACGTCGAAGATGGTGCACGCGTGCCCCATAAGCTGCAGATAATACGCCGCGGAAAGGCCCGCCGGGCCGCCGCCGATGATGGCCACCTTCTTGCCAGTGGAAGGCTGGTTGGGCTGCGGTGTGTGCGCTTCGGCGTTGTCGGCCGCAAAGCGCTTCAGCCCGCAGATGTTCACCGGGCTGTCCACCATGGCGCGCCGGCAGCTCAGCTCGCAGGGGTGTTCGCACACATACCCGCACACCGTGGGCAGCGGGTTGTCGTTGCGAATGACCCGCAGCGCGTCGGCATTGCGACCGGCGGCAATAAGGCTTAAATAGCCCGGAATGTCCACATGCGCCGGGCATTCGGCCTGGCAGGGCACGTACGCGAAGTGCTTCACGTCGCAGCGGTCATGCTGCACGTGTGCCTGAAAGTCGGCAGCGAAGGAATCCAGCGCTGCCAACAACATGCGCCCCGCTTCGAAGCCTATGGCGCAATCAGATGCGTCTAACATGGTTTGGGCCACCTGGCGCAGCCGCTCCAGGTCCTCTTCTTCGCCCGCACCTGCCAAAATGTATTCCATCAGCTGCGCCGCCTGGAACAGGCCCACCCGGCACGGCGTGCACTTCCCGCACGATTGCGCGCTGCACAGGCGCACCATGGAAAGCGCGAAGTCTACCGGGCACTGTTCGGCATGCATGGCCACCACGCGCTGGGCAATGCGCTGCCCCAACCCGGTGTAGCCGTTGTCGATCACGCTGCCGTTTTCAATCAGAAGCCGCGACACGCAAAGCCACCCCTCTCGTCTTCAAAAGCCGGCAATCCCCCCAATTGCCACACCTGTTGAAATCATATCCGAACAGGGCTAAAGCAAGCAACAGCAAGCTGTATTTAATGAAAAGGAAACCCCGGCGCGCTATTCGTTCAGCAGCTTCAGGGTGTCTTCCAGGGGCAGGGGGCGGGCGAAGTAGAAGCCTTGGACCACGTCGCAGCCGGCTTCGCGCAGGAAGTTCACCTGGTCTTCGTCTTCTATGCCTTCTGCCACCACTTTCTTGTTCAGCTTGTGGGCCAAATCAATCAGCGATTCCACAATCAGCCGGGCCACGTCGTCAAAGCCATTCGACCCCATGAAGAACGAACGGTCCAGCTTGATGATGTCGAAGTCGAATTCCTTGATCATGTTGAAGGTGGCGTCCCCGCTGCCGAAGTCGTCAAGCGCGCACAAGCAGCCCATGCGGTGCACGAAGTCGATGCACGCATGCATCATGTCGTCGTTTTCCAGGGCCACCGATTCCGTGATTTCTATCTCAATCAGTTCGTGCGGGAAGGTGTAACTGGAAAGGATGCTTTCGTATCGGTCCAGGAAGGTGTCGCTGACGAAGTGGCGCTTCGAAAGGTTCACGCTGGCAGGCACCATCTTTTCGCCGGCGTCGTAGAGCGCCTGCAGGTCGTCGCATACGTGGCGGAACACGCACAAATCCACTTCGGTGATAAAGCCGCTGCGCTCGAACGGCGGGATGAACGCGCCTGGGGAAATCATGCCCTCTTCGGGGCTTATCCAGCGCACCAGGGCTTCGGCACCCACCCATTCGTCGGTTGCCATCCCGCGCTTCAGCTGGTAATACGCCACGAATTCGTTGTTTTCCAGGGCAGCAAGTGCTCGGCGCTCAAGCTGCCCTTCGCGGGCGTGCTTATCTTTCAGCTTGCGGTCGAAAAACACTATGTTGGCGTCTCCCTCTTCTTTGCCGGCGCGGCCTTGCACTTCAATGGCATCGTCGATGGCGACATGTATGCCCACGTTGCCGTCTGCGTCCATCTTGTAGATGCCCCACGTCACGGCAAACTTCGAATTTCCCGGATAGCGACAATTCTTCAGGGCGGTCTGAATCATCTTCACGCGGGCGAAGATGTCGTCATGGGTGTTGTCTAGCAGCAGCAAGAACAAATCGGCGTGGTCGCGGCACACCAGTTCGGTGTCCTTGTTGATGGCCGCTTCCAAAATGTGTGCCACCTGGGCTAACACCTCATCGGCAACTCTGTGCCCCAGTGCGTCGTTTAGCAGGTGGAAATGCCTGATGTCCATGGAAACCACCGCGTAGCGCCAGTTGTGATGCAGCAGCAGCCTGGCGTCCTTTTCGAAGCGTTTGCGGTTGGTGAGCCCCGTCAGTTCGTCGGTGCTGCTTAGGCGCGAACTTCTGCCCAGAGAAGCAATGCTTACCAGCACAAAGCCCGCCAACGCCACGCCGAACAGGGCCAAAATCGCATACAGCAACGTTCGCGATTCGTCGAACAGGCTTTGGATGTTCTGGCGCACCACATCGGCGCGCACCATCACCATCAGGCGCAGATTGCTTGCCGCATACGGATTGCCGTCAACTGCCTGACCGGAATAGATGGGCGCGTAATACAGCAAAAACTCAGTGGATGGCCCCGCTACGTCTAGGGTGCGCGAATTCCCCACAGCGAAATCTTGGCTAACCTCTGTAAGCATTTCTGTGTCCATGAAGCTGGCGAACACTTCGAACACGGGGCGTTTCATGGACTGTTCAGCATCGCTGTCGGCCACAATCGCACCGTCAGAGCGCGAAAGCACCACATAGTTGTTTATGGCGCCGAAGATGTTGGTTTCCAGCAGCTTCGAAAACTCCGAAAGCGGGAAGCTGCCAATCAGTCCCACAATGTCGTCATTGTTCGCGTAGGGATACGGAACCACAAAGAACACGCGCTGTCCGGATTTCGGTTCAGCGGCAACCTTTCCTACGCTCAGTTCGGGCGGCGTGGGGTCGGCCAAAAACGTTTGGATAAGCTCATCGCTGCTCATGTCAAACTCGTTGCCGGTCGACGTGAGAATGTGCCCGTCGGAATACAGCGCTTCCAAGTGGTCGAATTGATTGCCTAAGGTGCTGTTGGCATCAGTCAGGCTTTTAGCGATGTCGTCATAGTGGCCATCCTTGTCGAAGTCGCCTTCGTTCAAAGAATACGCCGCTAGCGTTAAGATGCCCCGCTTGGCATCTAAGGAGTCGGCAAGGCCGCTGACCAGCTGGTCTGAAACTTCGGTGAGCGAATCAGTGGACTGCTGTTGGAAGTAACGCGTGGCCGAAGTGTCATACGTGTAGTGGGAAACGGTGAAGACAACCAAAACGATGAACAACACGCACACCACAACGATGACCCCAAAGCGCCGAAGGGCCTTCGTCTCTTGCGAGAAAATGAGTTTGGAACCTTCCTTTAACGTCTTGAGCGCCATTGCTTTACCTGATAAATCCCCGAATTTGAATTATCTTATTATAGGATAATACGGAAATTAGTATAATGCTGTTACGCTGCAACGCAAGCCGTTTATTACGCTTTCAGGCACGGAACGTACTGTTTTTTGCTATACCGTCCTGAGAAGGAGCCAAGAGAAGTCTTGACCGATAGAAGAAAAACATACCACTTGGTCGAAGGCATAGTGTTTGGCATCACCTTGCTGGCCATTGTTGTTTTTATTGCGTGTGCCGCGGGTTCCACCCAGACGAATTCTAAGGCTTACAGTCCTGAACAGTTTGACTTTGACACCCATTGGACCTATGCGGAAAGCGGTAGCAGCTTCACCGCGCCGTTGCGCGAAGGGCTGGCCGGGCAAACCCTGGTCTTGCAAAACACCCTGCCCCAGCTAGATGAATCCCAAGTGCTGTTTTTCGACTGCGGATACGCAAGCGTTTCCATAACCATTGACGGTACGCGTATCTACGGCACCAAACTGCCCGTGGTAGCCGGGCACACCACCTTCTTGGGCACGCGTTTTGTTTCTGTCCTGCTTGACATTAGCTATTCGGGCAAGCCCATAGAAGTAAGTTTTACGCCTGCTTACGCGGGAGAAACATTCGACCTGCGGCAAATCGGCCTGACCACGACCGACAAACTGCGTTCTGACATAGTGTACAAGTACTCCGCGCGCGGCCTTATGGCGCTCACGTGCTAGGCAACGCCCTTTCGTTTGTGATGCTGCCCGTGATAGGGCTGGGGTTTTTAGGGATAGTGCATGCGCAATGGAAGCGCACTGCGGCCGTGCGGTATATGCGCGGCACGTCCTTGTTGCTGGAGTCGCGCAATAGGCGCATGCGTTTGGAGGAAGCTGCCCGCAACGCCTACGTGGACGGCCTTACCGGGTTGCAGAACCGCCGCGCCCATTAACGGCGGGTGTGGCGGAGCGTTCCCGTCAGAAGGCTATTTCGCTATAGGAAATGTCTGGCGGGCAGAACGTTTCCACAAACTGCTTCGGCGTGATGGCCTTCACAGGGGACTTCGCGAAATCCTTGACATTGCGAGTGACTACAAGGTCCACCCCGTTGCGTGCGGCCGAAAACGCTATCAGGGCGTCTTCGTAGTCGTCCATAGCGCTTTCGTTGGCCGCCTGGGCATCGGCGTGGATGGTGTCACACAGCGTGAACATGTCCATAATGACGGCAAGGGCTTCGCAGGTTTCCGCCTTGCTGAAGCCCCGGCGATGCAGCACATAGGCGATGTCGGTAGTGGATTCCACGGGCACCAGCACGTCATACTGGCGGATTTGGCAGATGTCATAACTGGCGAACGCGTCAACCGCCCATGCGGAGCGCATCATGATGTCTATCACCACGCAGGCGTCAAACAGCACCTTCATGACAGGTAGTCCTTGTAGCGCTGATCAAGGCGTTCGTGCCGCAGGGCCTTCGCGTCAACAGGCTCTTGCGGGCCTTCCGCCGTGCCGGCCCGTGCCAGCATGCCGGCAATGCGCCGAAGGTTCTTCCTGCGCTGGTCATACACAGAACAGGCGCTGGTCTGCGCATATTCAGGCAGACGCTGTTCGTCTTCCAGGTACTGAAATGCGCTGCGCACGAATTCGGTGACATTGGTGCCATTGCGCTGCAACACCTGCGTTCCGTGGTCTTTCAAATCGCGCGGCAGCCGCACATTAAGCATAACTGTCTCTGCCATGATTCCCTCCTTGCTTTACGTAAAGCATGATATTTCAAGCAAAGTGGGCCGTCAAGCAAAAAGATGGCTGGGGTGGCTCCGTCACGCGAAGGCGGTCATCAGCAGGGTGCCGGCAACCAGCAGGGCCAAGCCTGCGGCGGACTTCGCGTTCAGGCGTTCGTGCAGCACAATCCACGCGAAGGCTATGGACACCAGCACGGAAAGCTTGTCAATCTGCACCACCACGCTGACCACGCCGGTTTGGATGGCGTAGTAGTAGAACAGCCACGAAGCGCCCGTGGCCAGGCCCGAAAGCGTCAGAAAGCCCAGTTCGCGCCGCTGCGTGGTGCGCACCAGGCCGCCCTTTCCCTTCCCAAACACAATGGCCCACGCCATAGCCAGCACCACCGTGGTGCGAATAGCGGTGCCCAGGTTGGAATCCACTCCGTCTATGCCCACCTTGCCCAAAATGCTGGTGAGCGCGGCGAACACGGCGGCCAACACCGCATAGACCAGCCACGACGCGCGGCCTTCCACCGGGGTGGCGTCCTTGCGTTCTATCATCATGAACGTGCCCACCAAAATGACGGCCGCGCACACCAGCTTCACCGCCAAGTGTGCCGTTTCGCCGAACAGCACTATAGCCAGCAGCGTGGCCAACACGGCGCTGCTTTTGTCGATGGGCGTCACCTTGTTCACGTCGCCTAAGGAAAGCGCCTTGAAGTAGCAAATCCACGACCCGCCCGTGGCCAGGCCCGAAAGCACCAAGAACAGCCACGTGTAGGGTTGGATGGCGCCAATGCCGCCCAGCGCGCCGGTGACAGCCGCCACAAACCACGCCAGCACCAGCACCACCGTGGTGCGCAGGGCGGTGGCCACGTCGGAATCGGTGGTCTTCACGCCCAGCTTCGCCAAGATGGAAACAATGCCCGCGAAAAACGCCGAAGCCGCCGCTGCAACAATCCAATTCATGAAGAAACCTTCGCTTCAATCCGCAAGTTCGTACCTAGGTATCCTACCACCAGCAAGCACAACCGCGCATTCCGGACATTTGCACAAAGAAAAGCGCCCCGCGGGGCGCTTTTCTGCTTCTAATAACGTTGTAAGCGCAACTTACTTCTTGCCGAACAGGCCGCCTAGCATGTTGCCCAGGTCACCCAGGTCACCCAAGGCGCTCAAATCCAGGCCGCCACCTTCACCTTCACCTTCGCCTTCTGCGCCCTGGAAGTTAATCAGGGACTGAATGTGTTCCGGCGACAAATCGCCCAAGTCGAACTTCGACGCCAAGCCGTTGGCATCGTCTTCGGAAGAAACGCCGATTGCATCCTTGATGAATTTCTCAATCTGTTCCTGGGGGATCATTTTCAGCAAGTTCAAAATCTGGTCCATGGGAATGTCTCCTTTTTCACTACGAATAAAATTGACAACGAGGCCACAGAATTTATAATACCACATGACATAGGTTAGTAAACATTTACCAACGCTAACCGCACTATGGAAAGGACGATTCATGGGAAAGTTTGTTATCAAGGAAACCGATGCCGGCACTCACTTTGTGCTGAAGGCCGCCAACGGCCAAGTGGTTGCCACCAGCCAGGTGTACACCAGCCACTCCAGCTGCGTGGCGGGCTGCGAAAGCGTGCGCACCAACTGCACCGCTGAAGTGGAAGACCAAACCTACACCGGCTATCCGCAGCTGAAGAACCCCAAGTACGAGGTGTTCAAGGACAAAGGCGGCGCCTTCCGCTTCCATCTGAAGGCCCACAACGGCGAAATCATCGCGTCTTCCCAGGGCTACAAGTTCAAGAAGAGCTGCCTGAACGGCATTGCCTCCATCAAGAGGAATGCTCCTTCTGCGCCCATTTTGGACGAAGAAAAATAAGTAGCTGAACAGGGGAAGTTCGCCTGTGGCTTGTAGATAGCCTCAAAAAAGCTTTTTACCCCATTTGATGAATTGGAATCCATTTGTGCTAGCATGGTTGGCGTTCGCATGCCAACCATGCTGTGTGTGCGCACAATCGACCGACACCCCGAAAGAAGGAAAGCAGTGGCAAATCGGCAAGAAGAGTTGATGGAAGCAACGTTCCATCTGGTTGCCGAAGAAGGGCTGTATGGGCTCACCTTGAAAAAGGTTGCCGCTGCCGTAGGTGTTTCGGAAACGCTGGTGTACAAGTACTTCCGCAACAAAGAAGAGCTGCTGTACAGCTGCTTCGAAATGGTCCACAAAGACATTGGCCGGCTGTGTGCGCAAATCCCGGCACCTGAAGGTTCCAGCATCGAATACTGCCTAAACTACGCCCACACGCTGTGGCTGCGGTATTTCGATTTGCTGATATCCGAAGGCGAACGGACGCTGTTCTACTTCATCTACCGCGATTCCCCCTACATAAAGACCATCCAGGAAGGGGACGCGGTAGCCCGCACTTCCTACTTCAAGAAATTTGCGGACACGTTCATATCTATGCGCGAAACGCTTGATTTGGAGCATAAGATGGACGCTGATTTCTTCTGGGCCTACGTGTTAGACACCACGGGCATTTTCGCCCGCCGCTTCATTCGTGGTGAACTACCTGACACGCCAGAAAGCCGCGAAACCGTGTGGAAGATGATCTACGCAGGACTTTCCTGGCTGGCATAACAGAAGGGCGCTTTGCGCCACCCGTTTCAGACCGAAAGGAGAACCCGCCTGCCGCACGCAAGCGGGGAAAGCAACATGGAAATCAAAAAGTACATTGCAGAGTTCATTGGGACCATGGTGTTGGTCATTTTGGGTTGCGGCACCGCCATGTTGGTGGGCTGCGACGCCGAAGACGGCTGCGGCTACATTCTGACCGCCTTTGCCTTCGGCATGTCCATTGTGTGCATGGCCTATTCCATCGGCAACATTTCCGGCTGCCATATTAACCCGGCTGTTTCCTTGGGCGTGCTGCTGAATGGCGGCATGAGCGTGAAGGACTTCGTGGGATATGTTGTGGCGCAGTGCCTGGGCGCGCTGGCCGGTGCCGGCATCTTGGCTGCCATCTTCATACTGGGCAACGTGCCCGACATGACCGGCGGCTTTGGCACCAACGGCCTTACGGGCGTGAACGACAGCGCCATTGCCGGCCTGATTGTGGAAGTGGTGCTGACGTTCATCTTCGTGACCGCCATCTTGGGCGTCACCTCTTCCAAGTTCAGCCACGGTTCCTTCGCGGGCCTGGTCATCGGCTTCACGCTGTTCGGCGTGCACATTTTGGGCATTGGCCTGACCGGCACTTCCGTGAACCCCGCCCGCAGCTTCGGCCCCGCCATTGTGGCCGCCTGCACGGGTGACATGGCAGCGCTTGGCAGCCTGTGGGTGTTCATTGTGGGCCCGCTGGTGGGCGCCGCTTTGGCCGCCGTTGTGTACAAGGCCTTGGAAAAGTAAACCTACAAGAACAAGCGATGATGCGGTAGGATGTAACCTGCCGCATCATCAATTATTCTGTGAGTAGAAACGTGTTATCAAAGGGGGCACCCTTGAAAAAGGTTCGTTTTGCAATGCTGGCAGCTGCGGCTGCCCTTTTGGTTTTTGGCGCGTTCGCCTTGGTTGCTTGCGCAGGATCGTCGTCTGCCCCGGGGGGCAACACCTTGAAGGTGGCGGTGCGCGAAGGCCTGACCAAGTTCAGCACCTATAACGAAAGCGCTAACACGTTCTACGGCTTCGAAGACGACCTGGCCAAAGAACTTGCCGCTCAGCTGGGATACGCGGACGTGGAATTCGTGGGCGTGGTGGCCAACGAACGCGAAAAGGCGCTTGACGACGGCAAGGCCGATTGCCTGATTGCAGCGTTTTCCGAAACGCCCGACCGCGCTTCGAAGTACGACCTGAGCGAACCCTACTATTATGACAACGGGCGCGTGATGGTGGCAACCTCCACGCTGTTCGAATCGTTTGCAGACCTGCAGGGCTGCCGCGTGGGCACCCTGCGCGGCACTGACGTGTCCGAAGTGCTGGCGTCAACGCTGGCCCGGAAGGGGCTTATCCCCAGCACCAGCGCCACCAGCTTGGCCCAGTTCCTGACGCTGGTAACGTTTGAGTCCTACGCCGACATGTACCAGGCCGTGCAAAACGGCCGCGTTGACGCCCTGTGCGCCGACGGCTGCATCACCCTGCCTTGGATTGGCTCCGAAATGAAATACCTGGACGAGCCTTATTCCGAAGAAAACTACGTCGTTGCCACGCCGAAGGGTTCAGCCCTGTCCGAAAAGGTGAACCAAGCGGTGCAAACGCTGAAGGAAAACGGAACCGTGCAGCGTCTGATGGAAAAGTGGGACATTTAACGGCCAGAGCACGGCCGCACACGCAGTTGATCGTTAGGTGAAGTACATGAAGAAAAACGCCAGAACTATTACCATTGCCATAGTGTTAGCCCTAGTAGGTGCCCTGCTGTTGGGCCTGATAGTGGGCGCATTCCTGGACAGCCGCTTGAAGGACCGCCAAATTGACGCATCCACTGAAAAGCTAGCGCTGGTAGAAACCATGGTGGCAGACATGGACAGCAAGGCCGCCCAGCTGACCAACGACTTCGACCAGATTTTCATTTCGGCAGCCGACACCATGGCCCTGATGGCCCAAACGGTGCCCAGCTTCACCTATGACACCGCCCAGATGCAGGAACTGCAAGAAATCGTGAGCGCGGACAATGTGTTGGCCATCAACGCAAACGGGGAAATCATCTGTTCGGCCAACGTGAACCCCCGCGACTACACCACCAACCGTTTCAACCAGCTGCGCGATGCCTTCAACGACACCACCGGCACCAGCGCGGCCCCCTTCACCGTTGTCTACGACGACATCACGGTGCGCTACTACGGCGCCAAGATTGACGACGAGCACATGATTGTGATTGCCCGCAGCGCGGAAGCCCTGAACACAGAAATTGCGTCTGCCGCTTCGCTGAAGAGCACGTTAAGCGACGTGCGCGTGGGCCAAAACGGCTTCGTGGCCGTGGTTTCCACCCTTGATCACACCGTGGAGTATTTCCCGGACGAAAGCATTGTGGGCACCAACGCGGTGACCCACGGGCTAGACCCCGAACTGCTGGAAGACGGCGTGAGCACGTATTTAGACTTCAACAAGGGTTCGTATTTGTGCACCATGAAGCAAATCGGCGACAAGATGTACATCTGCGCCGTGCCCAAGGGTGAAATCGTCAACAACCGCAACCTCATCGTGGGCATTTGCGTGCTCATCTTCGTGCTGACCGTGGCCGTCATGATCATGTACGCGGTCTTCGTGCGCAAGGACAAGACGGTAGAAGCGCAAGGCAAGGAATTCCGCAAGCTGATAAGCGGGCGCCTGATTGCCATTGCCGTAGTGGGCGCCATCTTGGTGTTTGCGCTGGTGGTGTATTGTGCTTCGCTGCTTTCCATTTCGCGCCAGTCGGTGACCAACAACCACCGGCTTGACGAAGCCATTGCCGAACTGGATACCGCCAACGAACAGCGTGACTACATAGAGCAGCTGTACAACGACAACTACGTGGCGAAGGCCAAGCTGGCAGCCCTGATCATCGGCGGCACCGACGAAGCCAACTTGACGTATGACTTCATGGTCACCTTGCAGAAAGCCCTGAAGGTGAACAAGGTGAACTGCAACGACATGGATGGCGTGACCATTGCTTCTAGCGACAAGTTCTGGAGCTTCACGCTGTCCACTGATCCCAACGCCCAAAGCTACGAATTCCGCAAGATTTTAGAAGGCACCACCGACCAGATTGTGCAGGAGCCGCAAAAGGAAGATTCCTCCAACGACGTGGTGCAATACATTGGTGTGGCCATCAAGGACGCCAATTACCGCACCACCGGCCTGGTGTGCTTGGAGGTGGCCCCCACCCTGCTGCCGAAGCTTTTGCAGGCAGCTTCCACGGCCGACGTGCTGTCCACCGTGCAGCCCGGCAACAGCGGATTCGCGTTTTCTATAGACAAGGACTCCAAGAAGTTCACGTACTATCCCAATTCTGACTTGGTGGGCCGCCTTGCCACCGACAACGGCGTGGCGGAAACCCAGCTGGTGCCCGGCTTCAACGAATTCATAACCATCAACGGCGAACAGTATTACTGCGCCAGCTCTGAATACGGCAATGACCTGGTATACATTGCGGTGCCCATGAGCAAGCTGAACAACATGAGCGTGCCGGTGGCCGGCGTGGCCTTCGGGTTCGCGTTCGTGTGGCTGCTGCTGCTGTGGTTTGTGCTGAGCGCCGGCATAGTGCGTGAAGCCGAAGCCGCCCGCGCGAAGGAAAAGAAGCGCCGCGAAGCCGTACTAGACGCCATTGTGGAGGAGCAGGAAAAGCTGGCTTCGGCTTCCGAAGAAGCGGCCGAGGAGGCTGCCGAAGCCGAAGGCGCCCCCGCGGGCGAGGCTGCCGAAGCCGAAGGCGCTGCCGTTGCGGTGGGAGCCGCTGCTGCCGCCGAAGCCCCCGCGCCCGAAGGCGCCCCGCAGGCCGAGGCTGTCCCTGCTGCCGCTGACCAGCAAAAGCCCGAAGAGATGATTTCGGTGGACCGCGGCGACGGCCGCCGGGTCATCACCCGTTCCATCCTGAACCGCTTCTCCAACAAGGGCGTGCCCTGGCACGATATGACCGCCGGGCAAAAGGTGGGCACCGTGGTGAAGGCCGGCTTGGCCGTGGTGGCCATCGCGCTGTTCCTGCTCATCATGTTCGCCGATTCCGTGTTCGGCGAAGATTCCGTGGTGCGCTACGTGCTGAACGGTTCGTGGGAAAAGGGCCTGAACATCTTCGCGCTTACGAAGTGCTTCATGTCTATCGTGACCGGCGTGGTCATTGCCATGATTGCCCGCAAGCTTATCGATTGGTTCGCCGAGCGCATGGGCGCGAAGGGCGAAACCATCTGCCGCCTGCTGAACAACTTCATCAAGTTCGGTGTGGCTATTGGCCTGTGCTACATCTGCCTGGACCTGCTAGGCGTTGACACTTCGGTGCTGCTTACTTCCGCCGGCATATTAAGCCTGGTTGTTGGCTTGGGCGCCAATGGGCTTATCAAGGACGCTATAGCCGGCATCATGATTGTGTTCGAAGGCGCCTTCCAGGTAGGCGACATTGTGACCATCGGCGGCTTCCGCGGCACGGTGGTGGAAATTGGCATTCGCACCACCAAGGTGAAGGCGGGTGACGGTAACGTGAAGGTGTTCGCGAACGGCAGCATCGGCGACATCCTGAATATGACGCAGGATCGTTCGGTGGTGGCTGTAGACATGAGCATCGAATACGGCGAAGACTTGGAGCGCGTGGAGCGCATTTTGGAAGAGGAATTCGAAGGTATCCGCGACCGCCTGCCTGCCATCACGGAAGGCCCGCTGTACAAGGGCGTGGCGGAACTGGCCGACAGCGCCGTCATAATCAAGATCATCGCGAAGTGCGAAGAGGGCAGCCGTGCCCAGCTTGACCGCGACCTGCGCCGGGAACTGAAGCTGGTCTTCGACAAGCACGGCATCAACATCCCCTTCCCGCAAGTGGTTATCAACGAGCCGTAAGGATTGCGAAGATTTTTGCGGCATGCGCATAGACGACCAAATCAGCCTGGAAGAAAATGAGCTGAAGCCCAACCTGTTCGTGGCTAACGCCATGCTGGTGGTGCTGCTGGTTGCCGTGTGCATTGAGGTTTTAAACGAACTGGACGTCTTCCACGTTGACCGCCCCATTATGCAGATTGCCACCCTTGCCGTGGTGGCCAGCGCGCTGGTGGTGCAGGTGCTTGGACGCAAGCAGTCTTTGTCTGGCTTTCGTGGCACCAAATACATCATCCTTACGCTGGTCACCTTCGTTTCCTTGGTGGTGGTTGTACTGCTGGGACAATGGGGCGAACTGTCTGCATTCTTGCCGCTGATGCTTTCTTTGCAGTACCACAACCGTGCGGTGAACGTATTCGGGTTTGTGGCGGCGGCGTTGGTGGCCTTCTTTTCGCCACCGCTCACATTTTTGCTGGGCCTAGCCCAAACGGACTACTACGTGTTTTTGCTGCAAAGCTGCGGCGTTATCATCACCGATGCGCAGCTTACCTTCGACCCCAACTTCGACCGCCTGTATTATGTGGGCGAGGTGACAAAATACCTGGGCATTCCTAAAATGCTGACGATTGTTGCGGTAGGTGCCATTTCGTTCACCATCACCGGCCAGCATGCCGGCAACATCAGCGAACGCACGGAAGCTGCCAAGGACAGCCGGACAGACACGCTGACCCAGCTTGCTAACCGGTTAAGCTACACTGAAACGCTTAACCGCTATGCGCGCAACACCCCGTCGCGCCTGTTTTGCTTCTACGCCGACGCCGATGGCCTGCACCAGATGAACGAAACGAAGGGGCACTTAGCCGGCGATGCCTTTTTGCGGGCATGCGCCACGCAGCTGACCCAGGTGTTTGGTGATTTGTCTTTCCGCATAGGCGGCGACGAATTCGTGTGCTTCGCGGAGGACTGCACCGAAGAAAAAGCGCAGGCTGCGGTAGATATGATTCAGAAAAACCTGCAGGCGCAGGGCTATCACGTGTCCATAGGATACTGCGGCACGCCTTCCGGCGGCAGCCTGGAAGAAACGCTGAACAAGGCCGAAGAGGCCATGTTTGCCGCCAAGCGCGCCTACTATTCCCAAGAAGGCATCGACCGCCGCCGGCACTAGCGCACCCGTACCTGCGTAAAAAAGAACGCCGGCACAGGGCCGGCGTTCTTTTCGGTTGGTTTTGCAGGCAGGTTATTCTGCGGGCTTCTCTTCCGCAGGGGCTTCCTCTGCCGGGGCTTCGTCGCCAGCCAGGGCTGCGCTGAATGCGGCCTGGGTGTCGGCCACTACTTCTTTGCCCTTGTCAACCACGCCGGCAACGGCGCCCTTGGCGTCTTCCACCATCTTGTTGGTTTCTTCGGTGCCCACTTCGCCGTCTTTGTCTAAGTCTTTGCCAGTCACGGATTCCACCAAGTTCTGGGCCTTGTCAACAATGCCTCCCACGTTGCCCTTGGCGTCTTCCACCATCTTGGCGGATTCTTCGGTGCCCACTTCGCCGTCGTTGTCCAGGTCCTTGCCGGTCACAGACTCCACCAGTTCTTCGGCCTTTCCAGCCACGCCGGACACAGCTTCCTTGATCGAATCCAAAATGCTGTCTGCCATAAAAGCTCCTTTCATCGGGAAATGTTTGGGTAACGCCTTGTAGTCAGTATATCAACCTTGCGCGCACACAACGCCCCGTGTGCCCCGCACAGCAAAAATTTACCTCCATCATACGAAATGTTCTCCTGCCAAACACCTTAAAGCCGAATGGTCTAGGCGCAAGCACCTCACGCGTGCTACAGTAGGCGCTAACGATTTGTGGTATGCACTAAGGAGAGCTTATGGCTGTTCGGACGGTTATCTGCATTGATGAAGAGCGCTGCGACGGGTGCGGGCTGTGCACCCAGGCTTGCCATGAAGGGGCCTTAGGCCTGGTAAACGGCAAGGCGAAGCTGCTGCGTGACGATTTCTGCGACGGCATGGGCGACTGTTTGCCGGCTTGTCCGCAAGACGCCATCTCGTTTGTGGAACGCGAAGCGGCCGCGTACGACCAGGCCGCCGTAGATGCCGCGAAAAGCGCACTGGCATCTTTGGACACCCAGCCCGCCGCTGCAGCCGAGCCCTGCCCTTCAGGACTACCCGTTCCGACCGCGCAGGCAGTACCCAGCCGCATAACCAATTGGCCGCTGCAAATCAAGCTAACCCCCACGCAGGCGCCGTGCTTCCAGGGCGCACACCTGCTGGTGGCGGCCGACTGCACTGCCTTTGCTTATGGCAACTTCCACGCTGACTTCATGGCCAACACCACGTGCCTGATAGCCTGCCCCAAGCTGGACAACTGCGACTACGCCGAAAAGCTGACCGAAATCTTTGCGAACAACAGCATTCAACAAGTAACGCTGACGCGCATGGTTGTTCCCTGCTGCGGAGGGCTGGAAAACATGACCCGACGCGCGCTGGCAGCCTGCGGCAAAGAAATCCCCTTGCAAGTGACCACCTTCTCACTTGACGGGCAGATTCTGGAATAGGATTTATGCCTGACCCCGCATTCCGCGCCTGGCAAACGCATGCGGTTGTGCCTGCGCTCGATGAAGTCGTACAGCGCCACCTGCAGCTCCCGCCTGGCCGTCCACGTGAAGCGGTGGCGGGGTCATCTGGGCGCGCCGTGCCGCCACCCACCTGCTGGCGACCTTCCCGTTGACGCCGATCTCGCGGGCCACGTGGGCCGTTGGCCTGCCGGCGGAGATTATGCAGTCCGCCGCCTCCTGCCGGAGCTCCGGTGTGTACTTTCCTGCCGGGTTTGCCGCGTCTCTGGCTCTTTTCGTCTTCCGGTTACCGGAAGGATTGCAAGCCGCGCGGCCAGCCGTCCCCCATCCACTGAATCCGCTTGAGATTCGTGTCCGAAAAAACGATACAGTCCATGTCACCGTTCGCCCGAATTGCTTGTCGTATTGAGTCGCTTGTCCTCTCCTTCAATTTATATGATAAAATTATCATATAAATTGAAGGAGAGGATGTTTATGCGAAGCGGCAGCGCAATAACTATATATTTGAAGGAGAACGCTTTGAAGGCGTTGGATGCACAGGTTGAAAAACAGGCAGAAATCGATAGGGCTTCGGGGCTTCGCGGTTATTCTGTGACCAACCGATCGAAGCTGATTTCTTCCATCGTTGAAGAATACTTGCTGGAAGGCAGTGGCGAAAAAATGACCATCCAGAAAATAAGCACCACGCTGTATCCCGTCTTTAAACGCGCGGGAATACTTCGTGCAGAGCTGTTCGGCTCCTACGCACGCGGCGAACAAACGGATGCAAGCGATGTAGACATCCTGATCGATGAAGGCAACGTGGGGGGACTTGCTTTTTTCCGTCTGCAGCGCGACTTAGGCGAAGCGCTGGGAAAGCACGTAGACCTGCAGTCTTTTTCCGGCGCGAACAAAGAATTCCTTGAAGCCACCCGCGCCGACAGGGTGGTGTTGTATGTTTCCTAGCGAACGCAACGCCTTTGCGCTTCAAAGCGTTGTGAAGCTTATAGGGAAAATCAACGGATATCGCACCGCTTTTGGCGATTCTTTCCAGGCATTTGACCAAAACGAAAACTACCAGGACCTTTGTTTTTATGCCTTGGTGCAAATAGGCGAAGCGGTTGATTCTCTTTCTGACGACTTTGTTGAGAGGAATAGCCAGATTGATTGGCAGGGCATATACGGCATGCGCTGCTATCTTGCGCATGACTACAACAACATTAGCAACAAGGTTATCTGGAAAGCGATAGAGGACGATTTGCCTCCCCTAGAGCAATTTTGCAAGCAATATCTGAACAGCGCTGAATGATAAGGATGCTTCTAGCATTTCACTTTACTTATAGGTAATTTTCTGCTATTTTTTACGTTAATGTAAAACTAAGCTAAATAGTACCTATACGTAAAGCGAAGGGACGCTCATGGCGGAAACATACATCTGGGAAGGAATCCACTTGGGACAGGCTTTGCGCCAACGCCGCAAAAGCCTGGGAATTCTTCAGGCGCAAGCAGCCGCCGACCTGGGGTTTTCCCCGCGTCTGCTCTCCGAAATAGAAAACGGGCGCACCACCGTGGCCTACGGAAAGATCATGCGCTACGCAGACTACCTTGCCATGGACCTGCTGCTGCGAGAGCGAGGCTGACATGGCCGCTCCCAGATATTACGAAATCCGGTTGTTCGACAGGCCGCTGGTAGCATTCACCCTCACCGACGAAGCCCTGTCTTTGGAAATCACGCTAGACGACTACGACAACACTGCCTACCACCTGATGCCCTGCGGTCTCTCGCTTGACGCTGAGGGCCTGTGGCGCTGGCTGGAATCACGTTCCATTCCCGCAAACCGTCGCAACGCTGCGCGCATCTGTCACCAGCTGGGCTTCCAGCTTGGCAACTTGGAAGCCCTCTACAAAACCAGCTTGGGGCTTTCCCTCAACGACTCTTACTGGGTGGTTCCCAAGTCTTTTCCTGGAAGATTTGCCGACTACAACCTGTTTGACAATTCCTTCAGCGAAGCCATTGGCGCGTTGGCAGTGTCCGGCGAAGTGCGCGGCAGCAGTCTTGCAGGCAACACCCCCGAATTGACCACCGACGGCACCCTGCGCAAGGGGTGGCGCATCGTTGATGGCAAGCGCGTTCTCTATAAAGGCGCCAGCGACGGATATGCGCCGGGAGAGCCCACCTCCGAATACCTTGCCTGGCTGATTGCGCGAAGCTTAGGGCTAGACGCCGTGCGCTACGGACTGGACACCTGGGCCAACGAACAATGCTCTACCTGCGAAAACTTCGCCTCAAAGGACGTCTCTTACGTGCCTTTCGCGGTGGCCACGGGATCCACAAACCTGGCAGACGTACTGCGATGGTGCCATGCTTTAAGCAGCGAATGCTTTCAAAGTGTGTGTGACATGCTGGTTTTCGACGCGCTCATCTGCAACACCGACCGACACTTGGCCAACTTCGGTATCTTGCGCGACAACGTCACGGGCAAGCCGCTGAAGTTGGCCCCCCTATTCGATAACGGCAGAGGGCTGTTCCCCAACGTTGCCGAAGACGACCACCAACAGTTCATGCTTGAAGCACACCTGCATGGTCCTGCTTTCGGCGGGGCAACGTTCGAAGAACTGCTGCAGCGCATCATGGGACCGCGGCAGCTTTCCTTACTTCAGCGGGCACAAGCGCGCGGCATAGTAGGCAACGTGCATGCGCCAGCGAAACGAGTGGCAGCCTTAGATGCCTTCATCCGACAACAATCCGCGGACTTGCAAAGCATTCCAACGGTCGACCACGAAGCGCTCGTGGCCGCTTTGGCCACATCCGCCCCGCAACGAGCCCCTTTCGAGCAAGGCCCCTTCCGCCTATAACGCCAACAATGTGGAAAACGGCCGGATCACTTGCCACATTGCATTTTAGGTTTTTCGCCCTACTCACGAACTGAACAAGCTAGACATCCTTCTGCACAAGCAGAAAATAGGCGTTCTAGCAAAAACGCGGAAGGATTGGCGGCGTTTCAGTACACGCCGGAATGGCTGCAAGCCGGCTTTTCCATCAGTCCTTTCAGCCTGCCGCTGGAAGACAGGGTGCTTGTGGCAGACGCTCACCCTTTAGGGGGCCTGTTCGGAGTGTTTGACGACAGTCTGCCAGACGGTTGGGGCAGATTGTTGGTTGACATAATGCTGGCAGCGCAGGGGTACGACCCCCACCAGGTGGGTTTTTGGCGCGCTTGGCCATTGTGGGCGCCAGCGGTGTCCAGGCATGAACGGCGAACACGCAACCACGGCGAATGGCAAGGGGCGCGGCATTACCACCCACGATTTGCTTGCCGCCACAAGCAACGCCGGCATTCCAAAAACCCGTGCATCAGACATAATCCAACACACGCAAGAGGCTTTAAAACGCGGCAAATAACCCGGTCTCTTGTCACGTTTTGCGAGTATGCTGTAGGAAGCATAGTTTAGGTTGTTGACGGAGGTATGTATGGGCACGTTGAGAACCCGCATCTATTCGCTTCTTTTGGCGTTGGCGGCTGTGTTGGCTG
>JAUNIP010000033.1 GCA_030523425.1 Coriobacteriia bacterium | reverse complement strand
CGAAGAGGTGGACGGGCGCACGGCGGTGGAAATCTTCGATATAGCTCCGGGTGCCCACGCGGGCGCTGCGCCGCTGCCGAAGGAGGCGTAAAAACATGGCCTTCAACCATCGCAACCTTATAGACATCAACGAGTATTCCGCCGACGACCTGATGCTGATCTTGGAAACGGCCGAACGCTTCCGCGAAGTGAACGAACGGCGCATCAAGAAGGTTCCCACGCTGAAGGGCTTCACTGTGGTGAACATGTTCAACGAGCCGTCCACGCGCACGCGTTCCAGCTTCGAAATGGCCGAAAAGCGCCTTTCGGCCGACACGTTGAACTTCGGCGGCAGCGCCACATCCACCGTGAAGGGCGAAAGCCTGGTAGATACGGTGAAGACGCTGTGCTCGTACAAGATTGACCTGATAGTGGTGCGCGACAAGCACGCCGGCGCGCCGTACAAGGTGGCGCAAACGTCTGGCCTGCCGGTGATAGACGCTGGCGACGGCAAGCACCAACATCCCACGCAAACGCTTTTGGACCTGTACACCATCCAACAGGCGAAAGGCGGCTTCGAAGGCCTGAACGTAGGCATAGTGGGTGACATTTCCCACAGCCGCGTGGCGGGAAGCTTAGGGCCTGCGCTTTCGGCGCTGGGTGCCAACGTCACCTTCATTGCCCCGCAAACGCTTTTGCCGGCGCGGCCCGAAGTGCTGGGCGCTGTGAACGTGACCAGCAACTTCGATGAAGCGCTGCCCGAACTTGACGTGGTGTATATGCTGCGCATCCAACAGGAACGGCTTGAAGGCGCGCCGTTTCCCACCTTGCGCGAATACCACCAGCTGTTCGGGCTGAACCGAGCGCGCGAGGCGCTGCTGCGTCCCGAAGCCATCATTTGCCACCCCGGTCCCATCAACCGCGGGGTGGAGTTGGACAGTTACATGGCCGACCACGTGCAGAGGTCCGCCATCTTGGATCAGGTATATGCCGGCATCTTGGTGCGCATGGCTTCCCTGTACTTGCTATTAGGAGGTGCCGAACATGGCTCTGATGCTTAAGAACGCTCGCTTCATTGACCCGCAGGTGGGCTTGGACGAAGTGTGCGACATGCTCATTCGCGACGGCAAGATTGTGGAACTTGGCCACAACTTGGACATGCCGAAAGGCGTGGAGCGCGACCTGGGCGGAAAGATTGTGGTGCCCGGCCTGGTGGACTGCCACGTGCATTTCCGCGACCCGGGCATGGAATACAAGGAAGACATTGAAACGGGTAGCCGCGCGGCCGCGCATGGCGGCTTCACGGGCGTGTGCACCATGCCGAACACCAAGCCCACCACCGACAACGCTTCGGTAATCGAATACATCAACAAGAAGGCCGCTGACGTGGGCAAATGCCGCATCTATCCCAGCGGCGCCTGCACGGTGGGCCTGCGCGGTGAAGCGCTTTCCGAAATGGGTGACATGGTGGCCCATGGTGCCGTGGCCTTCACCGACGACGGCCGCGGCGTGCAGGACAGCGGCATGATGCGCCGTGTGATGGACTACGCCGTGCAGTTCGGCAAGGTGGTCATGAGCCACTGCCAAGACGAAGGCTTGGTGGGCAAGGGCCAAATCAATGAAGGCGTGCAGTCCACGAAGTTGGGCTTGGCCGGATGGCCCGCCGCCGGCGAAGAGCTGCAGATACAGCGTGACATAGAGCTTTCGCGCTTAACGGGGTGCCCCTTGCACGTGCAGCACCTTTCCAGCCTGCGGGGCCTGAACATGGTGCGCCGTGCCAAGGAAGAGGGCCTGAAGGTTACCTGCGAAGTCACCCCGCACCATATGTTCCTTTCGGAAGAAAATATCACTGAAACCTATGACACCACCTTCAAGGTGAACCCGCCGCTGCGCACGAAAGAAGACGCCGCGGAAATCATAAAAGGCGTGGTAGACGGCACGGTAGACATTATCGTCACCGACCACGCGCCCCACGCTGACTACGAAAAGGACCGCGAATTCGAGCTGGCGCCCTTCGGCATGACCGGCATCGAGACGTCGTTGGGCACGGTTATCACACACCTGGTGAAGCCGGGGCTGATCAGCTGGAACCGCCTGGTGGAGCTGATGGCCATCAACCCGCGCGCCATCTTGGGTGTGGAGGAAGTGAAGCTGGCTCCCGGTTACACGGCCGACCTGACCGTTATAGACCCGGACGTTGAATGGGACGTCACGGTTGATGACTTCGAATCGAAGGCCAACAACTGCGGGTTTGTGGGCGCGCACCTTAGCGGCCGCGCAACCGATGTGTACGTGGGTGGCTATGCCACTATGGAGGAAGGGGTAGTAGTTGAGTAAGCTGAGCGAACAACTTCTGGTGGGCACTTCCAAGCCGCGTCCCAAGCCGGCATACCTGGTGCTGGAAGACGGTGCCGCGTTCGCAGGGACCGCCTGCGGCGCGCCCGGCGAAGCCTTCGGCGAAATCTGCTTCAACACGGCGCTGGAAGGTTACCTGGAAGTGATAACCGATCCTTCCTACGCGGGCCAGATCATCACCATGACCTACCCGCAGATCGGCAACTACGGCGTGTGCGTGGAAGACCTGCAGTCCCGCGAACCGGCCCTGCGCGGATTGGTGGTGCGCGACCTGTGCACCCAGCCCAGCAATTACCGCAGCGACATGAGCCTGCCGAACTACCTGAAAGAACACGGCATCGTGGCCATGGAAGGGGTGGACACCCGCGCGCTGGTGCGCCATGTGCGCGACCACGGTGCGCAGCGGGCCATCATTTCCACGCTGGACACCAACGTGGAAAACCTGCTGCTGAAGGTGCGTGACTCCGCTTCGCTGGTGGGGCAAAACCTTATTCCTTCCGTTTCGCGCCAGATGCGCGAAGCGCATCCGCTTTCGGCGGAGTTTGCGGGCTTTCTGGAAAAGCCTGCTGCGACTGCGCATCGCGTGGTTGCCTATGACTGCGGTGCCAAGCGCGCCATCTTGGACAACCTGGTGCGCGTGGGCTGCGAAGTGGTGGTGGTGCCGTGGAACACCCCGGCCGAAGACGTGCTGGCGCAAAACCCCGACGGCGTGTTCCTTTCCAACGGCCCGGGCGACCCCGATGCCGTGCAGGGCACGTATTCGCAGGTGGTGAAGCTGTTGGGCAAGGTGCCGGTGTTCGGCATCTGCCTGGGGCATCAGATGATTTGCAAGGCGTGCGGGGCAGACATCGAAAAGTTGAAGTTCGGGCACCGCGGCGGCAACCAGCCGGTCATGAACCTGCGCACGGGCCGCGTGGAAATTTCGGTGCAAAACCACGGCTTCGGCTTGGTGTGGCCCAGCTTGGGGCCGCTGATCCCCAACCTTTCGGGCGGGCAGACCACCCACCAGCAGGACTTGCGCTACTGGGTGGAGCATCGTGTGGCGCCGGTGGTGAACAACCCGGTGTTCGGCCGCATCCAGCTGACGCACGTGAACCTGAACGACGGCACGCCCGAAGGCATTGCGCTTCTAGACATCCCCGCCTTCAGCGTGCAGTACCACCCGGAAGCGGCGCCCGGTTCTACCGACAGCCACTACCTGTTCACCGCCTTCGCGCGCTTGATGGAAGGCCGCGAAGATTACCTAGACATTGACATTGCCGCCGACCGTTTGGCTGGCTGGACGTTCGGAACGGAGGCCGACCATGCCTAAGCGCGAAGACATCAAATCCATTCTGGTCATTGGGTCGGGCCCCATCGTCATAGGCCAGGCCTGCGAATTCGACTACTCCGGCGCGCAGGCATGCAAGGTGCTGAAGGCTGATGGCTACCGCGTCATCTTGGTGAACAGCAACCCTGCTACCATCATGACCGACCCCGGCTTGGCCGACCGCACCTACGTTGAGCCCATCACCGCCGGCTTCATCAAAAGCGTCATCGAAAAGGAGCGCCCGGATGCACTGCTGCCCACGCTTGGCGGCCAAACGGGCCTGAACGCCGCCGTTGAGCTGGCGCGCCAAGGCGTGCTAGACGAATACGGCGTGGAAATGATCGGGTGCGACCTGGCGGCCATCGAACGCGGCGAAGACCGCAAGCTGTTTAACGACGCCATGGCCGAAATAGGCGTGGAAACTGCCCGCAGCGGGTATGCCCATTCGCTGGAAGAGGCGCTGTGCATAGTGGATGACCTGGGGTACCCGGTGGTGTTGCGTCCGTCGTTCACGTTAGGCGGCGCCGGCGGCGGCATCGCACACAACCGCGAAGAGTTCATCTCTATAGTCACCAACGGCCTTGAGCTTTCGCCGGCTCACGAAGTGCTGGTGGAAGAATCCATCGAGGGCTGGAAAGAATACGAGATGGAAGTGATGCGCGACAAGGCCGGCAACGGCATCATCATCTGCTCCATCGAAAACTTCGACCCCATGGGCGTGCACACGGGCGACTCTATAACCGTTGCGCCCGCGCAAACGTTATCCGACGTGGAATACCAGCGCATGCGCGTGGCTTCGCTGGCCGTGCTGGAAAAGATTGGCGTGGAAACCGGCGGCTCTAACGTGCAATTCGCCGTGAACCCTGAAACGGGCCGCATGATCATCATCGAGATGAACCCGCGCGTTTCACGCTCTTCGGCGCTGGCTTCCAAGGCCACCGGGTTCCCCATTGCGAAATTCGCGGCGAAGCTGGCCGTGGGATACACCCTTGACGAAGTGATGAACGACATCACGAAGGCCACGCCGGCCGCCTTCGAGCCTTCCATCGACTACTGCGTGGTGAAGGTGCCGCGCTTCGCGTTCGAAAAGTTCGCCGGCACCGACGACACGCTTACCACGCGCATGAAGGCCGTAGGCGAAATCATGGCCATCGGGCGTACGTTCGAAGAGTCGCTGGGTAAGGCCATGCGTTCGCTGGAAAACGGCCGCGCGGGCTTAGGGGCCGACGGAGTGGTGCTGGAAGGGGCCAACGACCCGCAGGAATTGGAGGCCCGCATCGCGCGCCCCACGGCCGACCGCATATTCTACCTGGCGGAGGGCTTCCGCCAAGGCTGGTCGGTTGAGCAGGCGTTCCAAGCCACCAAGATCGACCGCTTCTTCCTGGGCCGCATAGCGGACATGGTGCGGGTGCAGGAAAACCTGCGCGGCATGAAGCTGGAGCAGCTTGACGCCGACGCGCTGCGCTTGTGCAAGCGCTATGGCATGAGCGATATCCAGATTGCGCACCTGACGGGCAGCACCGAAAGCATGGTGCGGTTGTGTCGCAAGATTTTGCATGTGGTGCCGGCCTTCAAGACCGTTGACACCTGTGCTGCGGAATTCCCCAGCTCAACGGCGTATCACTACAAAACCTATGACGCGGACGAAAGCGAAGTGGCCCCGAAAACGCGCAAGCGTGCCATGATTTTGGGTGCCGGCCCCAACCGCATTGGGCAAGGCATCGAATTCGACTACTGCTGCGTGCATGCCAGCTATGCGCTGGCCGATGCGGGCTTCGAGACCATCATGGTGAACTGCAACCCCGAAACCGTGTCCACCGACTATGACACCAGCGACAAGCTGTACTTCGAGCCGCTGACCTTCGAAGACGTGATGGACATCGTGGACGTGGAAGACCCCGACGGCGTGGTGGTCACGTTAGGCGGCCAAACGCCGCTGAAGCTGGCCAAGGCCCTGAAGGAAGCCGGCGTGCATATTATGGGCACCAGCCCCGAAGCCATTGACTTGGCCGAAGACCGCGACCTGTTTGCTGCCATTTTGGACGAGCTGCACATCACCTACCCTGCGGCGGGTATGGCTGCCAGTTATGAACAGGCCGTGAACGTTTCCAAGCGCATAGGCTTTCCGCTGCTGGTGCGCCCTTCTTACGTGTTGGGCGGCCGCGGCATGGCCATTGTGTACAACGAAGGCCAGCTGCAAAAGTACATGGCTGAAGCCACGAAGGTTTCGCCTGACAGGCCCGTGTATTTGGATCGCTTCCTGGAAGGCGCGGTGGAGCTTGACCTGGACGCCTTGTGCGACGGCACAGACGTGTATGTGGGCGGCATCATGGAGCACATCGAAATGGCCGGCATCCATTCGGGCGACAGCGCCTGTTGCACGCCGCCGTTCGCCATGAGCGAGGCCAACTGCGAATCTTTGCGCGACATTGCGCGCAAGTTGGCCATGCGGCTGGGCGTAGTGGGCCTGCTGAACATCCAATTCGCCGTGAAAGACCAGATCATCTACGTGATAGAAGCCAACCCGCGCGCTTCGCGCACCGTGCCCTTCGTTTCGAAGGCCACCGGCGTGCCGCTGGCGAAGGTGGCTGCGCGCATTATGGCGGGGGAGAAGCTGGCGGATTTGAAGCTGCCGGCAGACGACCGCCATTTCGAGCATTTCAGCGTGAAGGAAGCCGTGCTGCCGTTCGGGCGCTTCCCGGGATCTGACACCATCTTGGGCCCCGAAATGAAATCCACCGGCGAAGTGATGGGCATCGCCTCCAACTTCCCGGCGGCGTTCGCAAAGACCCAGTTGGCCATAGACAGCTCGCTGCCGCAGGAAGGCACCGTGTTCATTTCGGTGTGCGACCGCGACAAGCGTTCGTTTGTGCCCATCGCGCGCGACCTTGACCGCCTGGGCTTCCACGTGGTTGCCACCGCAGGCACCGCCAAGGCGCTCATAGCCAACGGCATAGACTGCGAAGTGGTGCAGAAGATCCACGAAGGCGAACCGAACATCTTGGAGCGCATTGCCGCAGGTGAGGTAACACTAATTGTGAACACGCCGTTCGGCGACCGCACGCGGTCCGACGGATATGCCATCCGTTCGGCTGCCGTGCGCCACGGCGTGTGCAACCAAACCACGTTAGCCGGTGCGCAGGCCCTGGTGGCGGGCATAGAAGTGGCGCGTCGGCGCGGCCTGCAGGTGGTGGCGCTGCAAGACTTGCCCCAGTGGGAGGGCTAATATGGCACTGCTAGACGAAACCGCGAAGATTATTTCCAATACGTGCGTGGGCCCGCGTTTGTGGGTTGTCACGCTTAAGGCGCCCCAGATTGCCGGCGCTGTGCTGCCGGCGCAGTTTGTTCACATGCGCATTCCCGGCATGGACGACCACATTCTGCGCCGTCCTTTCAGCATATATGCGGCCGATGCCGCGGCGGGCACGGTGGATATTCTGTACCAGGTGGTAGGCTTCGGCTCGGACCACCTGACCACGCTGCAGCCTGGGGCCACTTGCCAGATGATCGGCCCGGTGGGCACGCCATGGAGTGTGCCCGAAGGGGCGCGCAAGGTGTTGATTGTGGGCGGCGGCGTAGGTGCGGCCCCCGTGTTCATGCTTACGCAGCAGGCGAAGGCCGCCGGGCTGGATGTTTCGGTGGTGCTAGGAGCCGCTACGAAGGACGCCTTGGTCACGCTGGACCGCTATACGCAGCTGCTGGGCACCGAACCTGCCGTTTCTACCGACGATGGCACGTATGGCCGCCCCGGTTTCGCCACCAGCTTGGTACAAGAAGCTTTGCACGGCGCGTGCGAAGCGGGGCAACCCTTCCAGTATGTGGCCGTGTGCGGCCCTCAGCCGCTGATGAAGATTGTGGCGGGCGTGGCGGCAGATGCCGGCGTGTACTGCCAGGTTTCCATGGAGCGTCGCATGGCATGCGGCGTGGGAGCATGCCTTTCGTGCGTGGTTGACACCGTGAACGGGAAGAAGCGCGCCTGCGTGGACGGCCCCGTGTTCGATGCCCAGGAGGTGTGCTGGTAATGGCAAGCGTGGACATGTCGGTCAACCTGGGTGGGTTGGCCATGAAAAACCCGGTCACGGTTGCTTCGGGCACCTTCGCCGCCGGACGTGAGTATTCCCAGTTTGTGGACGTGCATAATCTAGGCGCAGTCACCACCAAAGGCGTTTCGTTGAACGGATGGACGGGCAATGACAGCCCGCGCATAGCCGAAACCCCCAGCGGCATGCTGAATTCCATAGGCCTGCAAAACCCAGGCGTGCAGCACCTGATAGAAGGTGACATTGCGTGGTTGGCAACCCAAGACGTGCCGGTCATCGTGAATGTTTCAGGCCATTCGGACGACGAATACATCCAGGTGATAGAAGCCTTGGAAGCCTGTCCCACGGTGAGCGCCTACGAGATAAATATCAGCTGCCCGAACGTGGATGCCGGCGGCATGACGCTGGGCACGCATGCGCCTAGCGTGGAACGTGTGATAACCCGCTGCCGCAATGCCACCAAGCGCCCCATGATTGTGAAGCTGACCCCGAATGTGACCGACGTTACTGAAATTGCGAAGGCAGCCGAAGCTTCCGGCGCGGATGCCCTTTCGCTCATAAACACGCTGTTGGGCATGGCTGTTGATGCCCAAACGCGCCGTCCGCAGCTGGCGCGCGTGGTAGGCGGCCTTTCGGGCCCCGCCGTGAAGCCGGTTGCCCTGCGCATGGTGTGGCAGTGCTACCAAGCGGTGAAGGTGCCGCTGTTGGGCATGGGCGGCATTGTGAGCGGCATTGATGCCGCGGAATTCATGTTGGCCGGCGCCACGGCGGTTGCGGTGGGCACGGCGAACTTCATGAACCCGCACGCCACCGAAGACGTGATTGACGGTTTGCAGCGCTACTGCGAACAGCAGGGCGTTACAGATGTGAAAGACCTGATAGGAGGCCTGGTATGCTAACTGCCTTTTCGAACACCCCCGCCCGCGAGCGCATTATTGTGGCGCTTGATTGCGGCAAGGATGAAGCCTTGGCCTTAGCCGACAAGCTTGCGGGCCATGCCGTGTGGATGAAGGTGGGCATGACCTTGTATTACGCCCACGGCCCGGAAGTGGTGCGCGCCTTGAAGGAAAAGGGCTTCAAGGTGTTTTTAGACCTGAAGCTGCATGACATTCCCCACCAGGTGAAAGGCGCGGCGAAGGCTGTTGCAAATTCCGGTGCCGACATGATGACCATGCACACCTTTGGCGGCGTTGCCATGATGCAGGCCGCACAAGAGGGAGTAAGCCTTTCTGCGTCCGAGCGCGGCGCAAGCCCCATCGTCACGCTGGGCGTCACGGTGCTGACCAGCATGGACGACGAAACGCTTGCGGGCCTAGGCGTGGGCCGCAGTGCGGCCGACCAGGTGAAAGCGCTGGCCGAAAAGGCGAAAGAAGCCCAGATAAGCGGCGTGGTGGCTTCCCCGCAGGAAGCGGCGGTGCTGCGCGGCATTTTGGGTCCGGATGCCTATATCGTCACGCCCGGCGTGCGCCCCGCCGGGGCCGCCTTAGGCGATCAGTCCCGTGTGGCCACCCCGGCGAAGGCTTTCGCCGACGGTGCTTCCCATATTGTGGTGGGACGTCCTATCACGCAAGCGGAAGACCCCGTGGCGGCGTTCGAGGCCATAGTGGACGAAATCCAGGAATCATAGTTTGCCCAGCATATTCGATGAGGTCAAATTTGGTAACAATATCCATTTGATATGAAATCCGCATGTCAAACGCTGCTCAGTTCTTGTAAAATCGTTGGGACGTCAGTGCAACCGTGTGTTGCGTAGTGAGAGAGCAAAAAGTACCGAAGGATGCGGGTGCGCGGAATCAAGAGCGCGTATGCGCACGAAGGCATTAGGAGGCAAATAATGGCTATCCCCAAACTGAGCGACAAAGAGCGTGCTGCTGCTTTGGAAAAGGCCAAGGAAGCACGCATCAAGCGTGCCGAGGTCCGCGAAAAGCTGAAGACCGGCAAACTGACCTTGAAGCAGGTCGTTGACATGAGGGACGACCCGGTGGTAGGCCGCATGAAGGTGTCCACCCTTATCGAGACGCTGCCCGGCTATGGCAAGGCGAAGGCTGCCAAGATCATGACCGAGCTGCAGATTGCTGAATCCCGCCGTCTGCGCGGCCTAGGCGAGCGCCAAAGGGCCGCTTTGCTGGAAAGGCTTGGCTAATACGTGCGCCGTGGGAACCTGTTTGTCATCTCCGGCCCTTCGGGTGCCGGGAAAGGCACGCTGGTAGCGCGCCTGCTTCAGGAAGTAGATGACGCTTGGGTTTCCGTTTCGTGCACCACGCGCAAGCCGCGCGAAGGGGAAGTGGAAGGCGTCAGTTATTTCTTCAAGACCGAAGAGGAATTCCAACAACTGATTGACGAAGGTGGCCTGCTTGAGTGGGCCACCTATAGTCAGAACAGGTATGGCACCCCTAAACGCACGGTGCAGGAGCGCATGGCGCAAGGCTTTCAGGTTATCCTGGAAATAGAGATGCAGGGCGCCTTCCAAGTGCGTGAGCAAATGCCCCAAGCGCATTTGGTTTTCATTGAGCCCCCCAGCTGGGAAGTGCTAGAGCAGCGCCTTCGCGGCAGGGGAACCGAAACCGAAGAGGTTATCGGGCGCCGCTTGGAAACCGCAAAGTTGGAGCTTTCCCACAAAATGGAGTATGATTTCAGGCTGGTAAACGACCAGCTTGAAACAGCCGTGCAAGAATTGGTAGAATACGTGAACCGATTCGCCGAAGGACACTAAAGGGGTAGCAAACCTATGAGCATTATCGAACCTAAGATTGAGCAGCTGCTAGAAGAGACCGACAACGACCGTTTTTTGCTGTGCTCCATGGCCTCCAAGCGCGCCCATGACATCAACGACATGATGCGGGGACAGCGCGACCGCGCCATCCAGCTGCAAAGCGCCGTCGAGATTGCACGCGCCAACAACAAAAAGCCGCTTTCCATGGCGTTCGGCGAAATTGCCGATGGGGACGTGTCGTATGACACCAGCACCATCGATGTGAAGTACCACTAGTTTCTAACGCTTGCATTGTCTGCGTCCAGGCACGTTGCGCATGATGCGACTGCCTGGACGTTTTGCGTAGTTGGGGGGGTTGCCATGCCAGAATTCCAGCGCATCTGCTTGGTGCATTACCACGAAATTGGGCTGAAGGGCCACAACCGGTCGGTGTTCGAAAAGCGCCTGGTGAAGAACGTGGAAGGGCTTTTGGGCGATTTCCCGGTGGTCACCATACATCGCATAAGTGGCCGGCTGTGCGTGTTTTTGAAGGAAGGCACCAGCTACCAAACCATGGTGGATGCGGCTGAAATCATCCGCACCGTTCCCGGCGTGGCGCGGGTTTCCAGCGGATACAAGTGCCCGCGTTCGCTGGAAAGCATGGGACAGGCTGCCATTTCTGCCTTGGGCGAAGCGGGGGAATTCGCAACGTTTAAGGTTGCCGCCCGGCGCAACCACACAAACTTCGAAACGAATTCCATGGAGATGAACCGCCTGGTGGGCGCTGTGTTGTGCGAAGCCTTCCCCGAAAAAGGCGTGAAGATGAAAGACCCCGACGTGGTGGTGGGCGTGGAAGTGGTGGAAAACGCCGCGTATGTGTATGCTCGCAGCGTGCGGGGCATCGGCGGTTTGCCAGTGGGCAGCGCCGGGCGTGTGGTGTGTTTGCTTTCTAGTGGTATAGATTCCCCGGTGGCGTGCTGGCGCATGGCGCGGCGCGGCGCGGTGTGCATAGGCGTGCACTTCAGCGGCCGCCCGCAGACATCCGACGCGTCAGAGTGGCTGGTAGACGACATTGCCCACGTGCTTGAGGGCTCGGGCTGCATCGCGCGGGTGTACGTGGTACCCTTCGGGGACTACCAGCGTGAGATTTCGCTTCTAGTGCCGCCTTCGCTGCGTATCATCATGTACCGGCGGCTGATGTTCAAGGTTGCCCAGCAAATTGCCGCGCGTGAAGGGGCGGGCGCGTTGGTGACCGGCGAAAGCCTGGGGCAGGTGGCGTCGCAGACGCTGGAAAACATTCGCGCCACCGACGCCGCGGTGGACATGCCGGTGTTTCGCCCGCTCATAGGCACCGACAAGATTGAGATTATCGACATGGCGCAGCAGCTGGGCACTTTTGAGATTTCCAGCCAGGATGCTCCGGATTGCTGCACGCTGTTCATGCCGCGCGCGCCTGAGACGCATGCGAAGTTAGACGATGTGTTGGCTGCCGAGGCGAAGCTGCCCTTGGATGAGTGGCTGGAAGAACTTCTGCAGAAGGTGGAAATCCACGATTACCGATGCGCTGCGTATAAGCCCCGCAAGAAGGCGCAAGCTGCGCAGTAGCGCGCATCGTTCGCCTTACAAAACCCCAGGCCGTCGCAATGTTTTGACGTTGCGACGGCTTTTTTGCGCCGTTCGTTTTCCTTTCGAGGGAACTTTTTTGACTTTGTGCCGTATGCGTGTTGGAAAAAAAGTGACTTCTTGCCGTTTTTCCATCCAACAGGTGCGGGCAAAGAAATGAAGCGTGTGTATACCAGGTGCAAGGTGCGCCCTGTAGCATGGGTTGCGCAGTTGGAAGCTGGGCTGTGCAAGGAGGCAAGGATGTTTGGCAACGACGAAGTGCCCTTCTACGAGCCCTCAAGCGATGCAAAAATGAGAAGAACGGTGCTCGTGGGGATCGCCATTGTGGCCTGTGTGGTTATTCTGGGGTCTGTTATCTCATGTTCTGGAATAGCGAACCCTGCGTCCTTCCAGGTAAGTACGGCCGAAGGTTCTGCCCAAAACGCTGAAAGCGACGGTGAGGCTTCCGCCAGCCAGGCTTCCATCTGCGTGCATGTGTTGGGGTGCGTGGCGCGCCCCGGCGTGTACCAGCTGCCTGAAGACGCGCGGATCATAGATGCCGTGAATGCCGCCGGTGGCTTCACAGAAGATGCCAGCCAAGAAGCGCTCAACCTGGCAAGCCATATGGAAGACGGCGCGCAGGTGAAAGTGCCTTCGGTGGCGGAAGTGACCGCTGCTTCGGAAGGTGACGGCGGCGCTGAGGGAACCAGTGCTGCGGCCGGTGGTCAAGGATACGTGGCCTCACCTTCCGACGGCAAGATAAACATCAACACCGCCACAGCCACCGAACTGCAGAAATTAAGCGGCGTGGGGGAGTCCACCGCACAGAAGATAATCGCATATCGGCAGCAAAACGGGCCGTTTTCCGCCATAGAGGACATCATGAACGTTTCAGGCATCGGCGAAAAGAAATTCGCTGCCATCAAGGACGCGATAACGGTATGAGCAGGGCGCGCTCTAGTGTGCTGGTGCGCCCTTCCATCCCGCCGGTGTTGGTGTTTGCCTTGGCCTTGTGGGCCGCTGCAGCTGCAGCGTTGCCGGGGCTGTGCGCGCTGGGCGAAGGGTGGCTGGTGAGATGTTCGTGCGGCGCGGGCGCCGTGGTTGTGCTGATGGTCGTTGCGGTGGTGATAGTGCCCCAGCATGTTGTTTCGCAGCGTGTTCCCCGCTGGGCGCGCTGTGTGTTTCCCGTGGCGTTAGGCCTGGTGCTGGGCCTGTTCGTGGCCAGCATGTATGTATTGGGGCTGGTGGATGCAAGCGCTAAGGTGCCCGTAAGCCAGCTGCGGGAATTTAGCTTCGTGATGGAAGAAGACGCTACTGCCGGCAGCTATGGGGGGCAAGGCATTGCTCGGGTGACAGGCGATGACGGCAGCAGCTTTGTGGTTTTGGTTTCGTTTTCCAAGGCCGAAAACCTGCCGCGCTACGGCGAAGCATTCACGGCCACCACCACGCTTTCGTTGGTAGGGGAACAAGAGCGTGCGGAGTGTTGGACCAAAGGCGTGGTGGCAAAAGCGCGGGCCAACAATCCGCACATGGCCAGCCGCAGCGACCTTGCCGCATGGCTGGTGGTGGCGCGCGATGCGGCGTTGGCGGCCATTGGCGAAAGCGGGATAGACAAGGCGCAGGCGGCTTTGGCGGAGTCGCTGGTGTGCGGGTACCGGGTGAACTTGAAGGCACTGGGGCTGTATGACAACTTCAAGACCGCAGGTCTGGCGCACGTGGTGGCCGTTTCCGGGGCGCATCTTTCCATAGTGAGCGCGTTGTTCGCGGCCGCGCTGAGCATGCTGCGTGTGCGCAAAGGGGCGCGCTTGGTGCTGCAAGGCCTGTTCGTTGGCGGGTTTTTGCTGTTTGCGGCCGCGCCGGTTTCCGCCTTGCGTGCGGCCATCATGGCGTGGGCGGGGCTGCTTTCGTTTCTGCCGGGGCGCAGGGCGTCTTCGCTGAATGCGTTGGGCCTGTGCGTGTTGGCCATGGTGGCGGCGGACGCCTCGGTGGCTTGTTCGGCGTCGTTTCTGCTTTCGGCCTTGTCCACGTTGGGGATAGTGGTGTTCGCGCGCCTGTTCCAAGGGTGGCTGGAGCAGCTGCCTTGGCGTTTGCCTGGGGCTGCAGCAGGAGCGCTGTCCCTTACGATGGCGGCATCGCTTATGACCTTGCCGTATTCGTGCTGCTTGTTTTCCCAGTTGCCGCTTATCACGCCGGTTTCAAATGTGCTGGTCACGCCACTGTTTGCGCTGGTGTGCGCTGTTGGGCTGGTGGGTGTGGCGCTTGCTGTGGCCATCCCGCCGGTCGCTGGCGTTGCCTTGGCTGTTGCCGGCAGCCTTTCGGGACTCATGAACGCCTTGGTGGAAGGGCTGGCTTCGGTGCCGTTCGGGTGTATCCCCTATGAAGGGCTGCCTGCTGCGGGGTTGGTGGTTTCGGCGGTGTGCGCGGTGCTGCTGTGGCGGTTTTGGCCAATGCCTTCGCCGCTTGCGTTGGGCGCAGGGTGCTTGGGGCTGTGCGCTGTGTTGGCCGCCAGCCTGTTTTTGGTGCCCAGCTTCAGCGCGCCGAAGCTGGTGGCCCTTGATGTGGGCCAAGGCGATGCCCTGCTGGTGCAAGACGGGCCGGTGGCCGTGCTGGTGGACACCGGCACCAACGATTCCCTGCTGCGCCAGGCCTTGGCGCGCGAACATATCACGCATCTGAACGCGGTGGTGATTTCGCATCCTGATGACGATCATTGCGGGTCGTTGCCTTCGCTGGAAGGCGTGGTGTCGGTGGACCGCGTGATAGTGCACGCAGACGGCCTTACCTGCGCGTGTGACAATTGTGCTTCCCTTCGCAAAGCCGCCGAGGCCTTGGTGGGGAAGGGTAACGTGATTGGCGTGAACGTGGGAGATGCGCTGGATGTGGGCTGCATTCGCATGCAGGTGGTGTGGCCGCGCGCCTATGCCGACGAAGGCGGCAATGCGGACAGCCTGACGCTTCTGCTTCAGGCGGACGTGGATGAAGACGGCGTGGTGGACGCCACGGCGCTGCTGTGCGGCGATGCCGAGGACGAACAGCTTGATGCCATGCTGCACGACCGCATGGTTGCCGGGGTAGACATCTACAAGGTGGGGCACCACGGTTCGAAGGCAGCCCTGGATGATGAAACCGCCCAGGCCCTTTCGCCCGCCATTGCGCTGGTCAGCGTGGGGGCGAACAACCGCTACGGCCATCCGGCGGAAACGACGCTGAGCAGTCTGACCCAAGCGGGTGCTGCGGTGTTTCGTACCGACGAATGCGGGGATATAACCTGCACGTTCGAATGTGGCCTAATTAGCGTGTCCACGCAAAAGCAAGTCAGATAGAATAAGGGCATGACACAAACCGCGAAACAACAAGCCCCCCTGCTTGCTGCCTACTTGGTGGTTGGCGAAGACGCCCTGAAACGCCAGGCCGTCATCAAGCGCCTGCGCACGCGGTTGGCGCAAGCGGGAGACCTTGAGTTCAACCACGACGTATTCGACGGCGAGACCTGCGCCGGCGCCGATGTGGTGAGCGCCTGCGACACCCTGCCCTTCATGAGCGATGTGCGCCTGGTGGAGGTTTCGGCGGTCGAAAAGCTGAAGAAGGCCGACTCCGAGGCGCTGGTGGCGTACCTGGCAAACCCCAGCGAAACCACCGTGTTGGTGCTGCTATCCGAAAAGCTGGCGAAGAATACGCGCCTGTACAAGGCTGTCGCCGCCGTGGGCAAACAGGCCGTCATAGACTGCGCCCCCAAGGCGCGCCGCGAGTTGCCCAAGTTGGTGCGCGACATGGCCGTAGGCCACGGCGTGGTGTTCTCAGACAAGGCAGCGCGCACCCTGTTGGACCTGGTAGGCGAAGACACGGTGGCCCTAGATGCCGAAATCCGCAAGGTTGCCCTGGCGCATTCCGGCAAAGACCCCGTGTCTGACAAGGAAGTTTCCGCGTTGGTGGCGCCTACCGCCGAACCGAAGCCGTGGGAATTCGTGGACGCCGTTTCAGCGCGCGACCTTCCGCGCGCATTGGCGCTGCTAGGCCGCATGACGTCCGTGACGCCGTATTCGCTGCTGCCCCAGTGTTCCCGCCGCATGCGAGAATTGCTGTGCGCGAAGGCGTTGGCTGAGCGCGGGGGCGGGCCGGCCGATCTTGCCAAGGCCTTGAAGATGCCCGACTGGCGCGTGCGCAACCACCTAACGTGGGCCCGCAGCTTTTCGCGCCAGGAGCTGCACCGCGCGCTGCGATTGGCGCGTGACGCCGAAAGGGCCATGAAAAGCGGCGCCGTCCCGCAAGACGCCTTCATGGCGTGGTTGCTGCAAGTGATCCCGCGCTAGAGGTGGCCCATGCAAAAAGGAGGAACCGTGGGGTTCCTCCTTTGCTCTTGATATGCGGATGGACCCTAGGTCCAATCGCAGGGCACTATGGTACCAGAAAACTGCGAACTATTCGGCAGTTTCTTCTGCGGCTTCTTCCGCAGCGGCGGCGGCTTCTTCCGCGGCGGCCTTGGCAGCGGCTTCGGCCTTGCGCTTGGCGGCCTTGGCTTCTGCCTTCTTCTGAGCTTCGGCGCGCTTGGCCTTAGCGGCAGACTCCTTGGCCATGGCTTCCTTGCGGGCGGCCTTGGCGGCAGCCTTCTTGTTGCCGGTGGCAGCCTGTTCCTTCTTGGCGGGCTTCACGTAGGCGGTGCGGTCTGCGTCGGTCACGATGGTGTTGGCCAGGGCCATCACGCCGGACTTGCGGTTGTTGGCCTGGTTCTTGTGGATGATGCCCTTGCTGGCAGCCTTGTCCAGCAGACGGCAGGCGTACAGGGCGGAAGCGTAGGCTTCGGCGCCGTCCTTGGCTTCAACGGCTTCGCGCACGCGGCGCACAGCGGTCTTCAGTTCGGATTTGTAGGCGCGGTTGCGCTGACGGGACTTTTCGTTGGTCAGGTTGCGCTTCTTCTGGCTTTTGATGTTTGCCATGTTCTTTTCCTTTCAGGGGGCGAAAACTTCGCGGTGTATGGTTTCCGTGATTCCAGAGATGCCTGCGCGCCATGCAAGCGGCCGATGCGGCGAAAGATAATCCCCTGAAGGCACAAGGCAGCACTAGCTGCTTGTGTGGAAACAGGCGGGATTTTTCTGTTTCGCTGACCCATCGGTCATACCAGCAATGCGAATCCGTAATGCAGCCACGTCTGCAGATTGCCGATTGTTACATCGTGCGCACGTATCGCTGGAATACACAATGCGATAGAATACCAAAGATGCACGAATGCTGCTAGGGGTTTTCTGAAAATGTGGAATCCCCGTGCAGCCGAATACGAACCAGAAAGAAGCTATGGCCCACGATCCTTCCCATATTCGCAACTTCAGCATTATTGCCCACATCGACCACGGCAAGTCCACGCTTTCCGACCGCATCCTGGAAATGACGGGAACCGTGGCTTCGCGCGACATGAAGGCGCAGCTGTTGGATTCCATGGACATAGAACGCGAACGCGGCATCACCATCAAAAGCCAGGCCGTGCGCGTGGATTACACAGCCGACGACGGGCAACAATACCAGCTGAATCTGATTGACACCCCGGGGCATGTGGACTTCACCTACGAGGTTTCGCGCAGCTTGGCGGCCTGCGAAGGGGCGGTGTGCGTGGTGGATGCCACCCAGGGCGTGGAAGCGCAGACGGTGGCCAACGCCATGATGGCCATGAACGCGAACCTGGAGATTATCCCGCTCATCAATAAGATAGATCTGCCTTCGGCAGACCCGGCCCGCTGCCGCGCCGAAATAGAGGACGGCTTGGCCATCCCTGCCGACGATGCGGTGCTGGCTTCCGGCAAAACCGGCGAAGGCGTGCATGATTTGCTGGAAGCGGTGGTGTACAACATCCCCGCGCCGCAGGGCAACGCCGCAGGCCCCCTGAAGGCGCTCATCTTCGACAGCTATTTCGACCCGTACCGCGGCGTGGTGGCGCTGATCCGCGTGGTGGACGGCAGCGTGAAGAAGGGCGACATGATCCACATGATGGCCACTGGCACGCAAACGCTGGTGGAAGAAGTGGGAGCGCGCCGGCCGGTGGAAACCGCCATGCCCAGCCTTTCGGTGGGGGAAGTGGGGTATTTGGTCACGGGCCTGAAAGACGTGAGCCAGGTGAAGACCGGCGACACCATCACCACCGCTGCGAACGGTGCCACCACTGCGCTTCCGGGTTACCGCGAAGTGAAGCCCATGGTGTACACGGGCCTGTTCCCCATAGATTCCGACCAGTACGAGCCGCTGAAGGAAGCGCTGGAGAAGCTGGCGCTGAACGACCCCGCGCTGGTATGGGAACCCGAAAAATCCGTGGCGTTGGGCTTCGGCTTCCGCGTGGGCTTTTTGGGCCTGCTGCACATGGAGGTCATCAAGGAACGCCTGGAGCGCGAATTCGACCTGGACCTGTTGGCCACCGCGCCTTCCGTGGAATACCACGTGCACATGCCAAACGGCGAAGTGCTAAGCATCCGCAGCCCGCAGGAAATGCCGGAAGCGGGCACCTATGACCACATAGAAGAGCCCTACCTTAAGGCGAAGATCCTTATTCCGCCGGACTACGTGGGCGCGGTGATGGAGCTTACCACCAGCCGCCGCGGCACGTTTCTGAACATGAGCTACCTCAGCCAGACCACGGTGGAAATGCTGTGGGACCTGCCGCTTTCCGAGATGATCATGGATTACTTCGACCGCCTGAAGTCCGGCACGAAAGGCTACGCTTCGCTGGACTACGAATTTTCGGGCTACAAGCCTTCGCAGCTGGTGAAGCTGGACATTCTGCTTTCGGGCAAGCCCATCGACGCTTTAAGCTTCATCATCCACAAGGACAAGGCCTACGACCGTGGGCGCGTGTTGTGCGAAAAGCTGAAGGAAATCATTCCGCGCCAGCTGTTCGAAGTGCCCATACAGGCAGCCGTGGGCGGGCGCATTTTGGCGCGTCAGACGGTGAAGGCCAAGCGCAAGGACGTGTTGGCGAAGTGTTACGGCGGTGACATCACGCGCAAGCGCAAGCTGCTGGAAAAGCAGAAGGCCGGCAAGAAACGCATGAAGGCCATAGGCAATGTGGAAGTGCCCCAGGAAGCTTTCATGGCCATTTTGAAGGTGGATGAGTAATGGCGAAGAAAGAACCCTACGACTGGATTGACGACCCCTTCAACCCGGAAAAGGAGCGCCAAGAGCAAGAGCAGATGCGCACCTCTTCGGGCTGCGCATGGGGCGCGGTGGCCTTGCTGGTGGTGGCTATTGTCCTGGTGATTGCAGCCTTCAACGTGATTTCGATGCTGATGTCCGCCACTCCGCTGTAGGGGCGCCCATGATTGATGCTGCTTGGTTTCGCGATGGCCGGGTCATCTTGGCCCCCATGGCGGGCGTGACCGACGAAGCCATGCGCGCGCTGTGCCTGGAACAGGGCGCTTCTATGACCTACACCGAAATGGTTTCCGCCAAGGCGCTTTCGTTCGCCAACGAAAAGACGCGGCATCTGTTGCGGCTGGCTGAAGGGGAGCGCGCCGTTGCCGTGCAGCTGTTCGGCCACGAACCTGCGGTGATGGCGCAGCAGGCTGCCTGGGTGGAACAGGCCATGGGGGATGCGTTGGCGTATGTGGACATCAACATGGGCTGTCCTGCGCGCAAGATTGCGGGCAAGGGCGACGGGTGCGCGTTGATGAAGGACCCGGCGCTGTCGGCCGACATTGTGCGCGCCGTTGACGGGGCCGTGGAAGTGCCCGTGACCGTGAAGTTTCGGCGCGGCTACTACAACGGGGAAGAAACCGCTGTGGAGTTTGCCCGGCGCATGGAGGATGCGGGCGCTGCGGCGCTTGCCGTGCACGGGCGCTTCGCTCAGCAGCTGTACGCGGGCACGGCCGATTGGGGCGTTATTGCGAAGGTGAAGCAGACGGTTGGCGTGCCCGTGGTGGGCAACGGCGACATTGCCAGCGCGGAAGATGCCTGCCGCATGCGGCAGCTTACGGGCTGTGATTCCGTGATGATAGCGCGGGCCGCTGAAGGCAACCCTTGGATATTCGCGCAGGTGCAGGCCGCTTTTGCGGGGCGTTCCGTGCCGTGCGACCCTACGGTTGACCAGCGCGTTGCCATGGCAAAGCGCCACGCGCGCTTGCTGGCCGCCCGCGAAGGGCGCAACGTGGTGCGCATGCGCAAGCATTGCGCGTGGTATTTGAAGGGCGTGCCGGGCGCGGCCGCGGCGCGCGGGAAGATCAATTCGTGCGTGACCGTTGAAGACTTCGACGCTGTGCTTGACCAGGTGCTGCGCTTCGCACAAGATTTCGAACAGGCGCATGCTGGCTGATGCGGCCGGCCAAACGGAAGGATTGCCATGCCTCACGACCCCTATAAGGCCTTGTACCTGCACATACCGTTCTGTGTGAAACGCTGCGACTACTGCGATTTCACCACGCAGGCCGTGCCTGCCACCAGCACAGAAATTGACGCCTATGTGGACAATCTGGTGCTAGACATTCGCCGCAAGGCCAAGGAAGGCGAACTGGCCGCCGTGGAAACCGTCTACCTTGGCGGAGGCACGCCGACTCACATTGGCAGCGCGCGCCTTTCCAGCCTGCTGTACGCGCTTTCGGTGAGCATGCGCATGGAGCCTGATGTTGAGTGCACCATGGAAGCCAACCCGGAAAGCTTGACGCCCGAACTGGTGAAAGACGTGTGGGCCTTAGGCGTGAACCGCCTTTCGCTGGGTGTGCAGTCCTTCGACGACGCGGTGTTGGCCACGCTAGGTCGCGCGCATACGGCGAAAGCGGCGCGGGACGCCCTTGCAGCGGCAGGGGAGCGCTTCGCCAACTTCAGCATCGACCTTATGTGTGGCATTCCCGGACAAAGCGTGGAAAGCTTCCGCGAAAGCGTGCGCACCGCCGTTGACTTGGATGTTCCGCATATAAGCGTGTACCCGCTGACCGTGGAAAAAGGCACGCCGTTCTACAAGGCCATTCGCAAGGGCAAGATGCTCCTGCCGGACGAAGATGTGGAAGCCGACATGATGGAGCTGGCCGCCACCGAGCTGACAGCGGCGGGCTATGAGCGCTACGAAGTGGCCAGCTACGCAAAGCCGGGGCATGCGTGCAGGCATAACATTGCCTACTGGACCGGCGTACCCTACTTGGGCCTGGGCACATCCGCCGCCACCATGACACAAAACAGCGAACGCCGCATGCGCATGAAGGATGGTTTTGTGACCGACGATTTGAACCCCGCGCAGATGGCGGCCGAAGACCTGATGTTGGGCATGCGCATGGCCCGCGGCGTCAGCGAATCCCAGATAGAAGCCGCGCGCGAGCTGCTGCCGAACGTGGTAGACGTGTTCCAAGAGCTGATAGACCTAGGCCTGGCCACTCCCGTGGATGGTCGCGTGCAACCCACCACCCTAGGCTGGCTGTGCGGCAACGAACTCTATGAGCGCATCTACGCCTTGGCCGACTAGGGTCGTGATAGCTACCGTAGCCCCTTTTGTCGTACTCCAGAGTCCTCTCGGCGGGCGATGCCGGATGCCTTTCGGGCGACCCGCTG